>CAKPGD010000007.1 GCA_934154515.1 uncultured Clostridia bacterium | reverse complement strand
CTCCCTCAAGGATTCGAACCTTGGACCCACCGGTTATGAGCCGGTTGCTCTGACCAACTGAGCTAAGGGAGCATTTCCTAACGCAATTTTTATTATACAAAACTTTATTAATATTGTCAATACTTATTTTAAAATTTTTATAAAAATTTTTGTCTTTTTTTGAAGTTATTGTTTTTTCTAATAAAATCAGTTAATATTATATTTTTTATTGCTATTTTTATAGATTAATTTACTATTTTTTATTTTATTTTTTTCAAAATGAAACATCCTTTTTAGGATATTTCATTTTGATTTTTTATTTTTTTACAATCTAACTTAAATTTACCTTTTACTTTTTTTTAGTAATTAATAATTATTAACAATTAATTAACTCTTTAATTGTTTACTGTTGGTTTTAGATTTTGCTTTTACTAATTATTGTTATCTCTTGCTTCTGGTAATGCTGGTACGTCAAGTACTATTCTAACTCTGAATGCATAACGTATTGCTCTACCAATTTTACTTTCTTTAATTCTTTGCCATAATGAAGGTTTTACTTCAAATGTAGTTTCTTGTGTATATGCTTCTGCAGATTTTTCTTCTACAACATTTTGTACATTATCTTCCACTATTTTTCCAACATTTGAATTTACTGTATCTTCTACTATTGTTTGTACTTCTTCGCCTTTAACTTCTTCTACTGGTGTTGGAATTAATTTTAATGCATCTGCTATTTCTATTCCAATATAACTTAAAGCTTTTGATCTATCTTCTATTCTTTCCATATCTATTTCTATATGTAAGTTAGATTCTAGATTTACTATTCTAGCATTTACTAATTTTATAGCGTCTTCATAGTTTTGTGTTTCTTTACTTCTTGCTTTTCCTATGACTGTTAATGCTTCTACTATATCTTCTGTATATATATCGTTTGCTTCTTTTAAAGTATTTTTCCAACCTTCTTCTTTTTCAGATATTATTTCTAAAGTATCTTTTAATTTAGCTGCTGTTGCAATGTTAGCTTCTCTTTGACGAATTAAATCTTCTATTTTTTTTGTATTTTCTTCAAATTGATTTGTTGCAAATTCAACTAATTCATAAGCTGCTTTATATACTGCTGGTGGAAAGTTCTTCTTTTTTGGATATTCTACTAAATATGTTTTTACTGATTCAATTAAGTCTTTAAAATAAGCATCATCATCTAATTGAACGATTTGTTTCTTACTTTTTGGATTAATTAATTTTTGTATCTTATCTATATTTGATAAGATTTTTTCTTCTGTGATTACCATTCTCACATTTACTATGCCAGATCTAGACATTGTAAACCCTCCTTTTTTTTCCTACGTTTATACTTAATTGTTAATTTCTATAATGAAATTACAATAGGATTTATAATATAACATTTTTCGACTTCAAACTTATTTTAATACAACTTTTTATGTCTGTCAAGACTCAAATGCTTATTTCCGTAAATTTTTATAGAATTGTAATAATTGTATTTTATTTTCGTAATATACGTAATATCTTTGTAACATCTTTATGTTGTTTTTATTTTTTTGTTCAACTTTTTAAGTTGGCTATTTTTCTATTTTTGCGTGTTTTATTTTTATGTGAATTTTGTTTTTTTGCTAGATATTTTTATAATATTTTTATAATATTTTTATAATATTTTTATAATATTTTTATAATATTTTTTTATAATACTTTAATTATTTTTTATATTTTTTCTTATAAAATTTTTATATTTTTTTAATTTTTATAATTTTTATTGCAAAACTCTTATAATTCTTATTATAATTACTCTTATTATAAATCATTTTGTAAAAACATTTTCTATTTTTTTCAATAAATCTTTTTTGAAAACACATAAAAAATACATTTCTAAAAAGAAATGTATTTTTTATGTTATTTATCTTTATTTATTTCTGCAAATCTTTTTATTTTCATTGTAGTTGTTTTTTCGAATTCGCCTTTTTTGATTTCTAGTCTTTTTATTGCTTTATAAGATGTTAGTTGGTGATTTACTTTTTTTATTTCTTCCCATATAATGTCATGTACTTGTTCTTCTGTTAAATTCTTTCCATATTTTGCTTCTATTTCTTCCATATTTGGTATAACTTTTACTGTGATTATAAGTTCTTTTTCGCCTTCTACTTCTTTACCATATACCATACATTCTTTAATTTCTTTTACATCACCTAATAGTAGTTCTATTTCTTCTGGGTATATATTTTTTCCGTTTTGTGTTACTATTACATTTTTTGTTCTTCCTGTTATATATAAGAATCCGTCTTTGTCTAAGTATCCTACATCTCCTGAATGGAACCATCTATCTCCGTTTTCATCTATTTCTATTACTTCATCTGTTGCTTCTTTATTTTCATAGTATCCTATCATTAATGTTTTACTTTTTATTAAGACTTCTCCTTCTCCTTTTTCATTAGGATTATCTATTCTTAGTTCTGAACAATTTACTGCTTTTCCTGCTGAACCTACTCTAGGGTCATATTCTGGTGTTAATGCAGCTATTGGAGCTGTTTCTGTAAGACCATATCCTTGTAAGAAGCTTATTCCTATGTCTTGTATCCATTTTCCTACTTTTGGATCTATTGGAGCAGCTGCTGAAACTATAATTCTTATGTTTCCTCCTAAATTTTCATATATTTCATTGAATACTTTTCTTTTTATATCTACTCCTACTGTTTTTAATGCATTACTTACATGTATCATAGAATTTACAAGTGCTGCTTTTCCACTTTTTTCTATTGTTTTATTTATTTTTTTATATAAACTTTCTATTAATAATGGTACTGCTATTAAGGCTGTTGGTTTTGTTTCTTGTAAATTTGGTACTATATATTTTAGTCCTTGACATACTGCTATTGAGCAACCATTAGCCATTGGTAGTAAAAATCCTATTGAACATTCATATGTATGGTGTAATGGTAAAACAGAGAATAATCTATCTTTTTGGTCAAGATATACGTATGTACTTACTGCATTTATATTTTCTACTAAATTTATGTTATTTATCATAACTCCTTTTGCATTTGATGTTGTCCCTGATGTGAATATTAGTACTTTAAATTCTTCTGGATCTATTTCTATTTTTTCGTAAGAATTATCTCCTTTTTGTACTATTTCTTTACCTTGTTTTATTACAGTATTTAAACCAACTTCTCTTCCTTGTAGTTCATCATCTGAATTCATTTGCATAAAGTATTTTACTGATGGTAAATTATTTTCTACTTTTTTTATTACATCTTTTTTCTTTGTAGAGTATACAACTACTGTTGCTTTTGAACGGCTTATTACGTTTTCTATTTCGTTTACTGGTAATTCTTTATCTACTGGAACTGCTAGTCCTGCACCACATACTAATGCCATATATGTAACATACCAATGATATGTATTTTCTCCTATTATTACTACTCTTTCATCTTTTAGATTATATTTTTTTGTTAGAGCTGTTCCAAGTCCTATTACATCATCTGCGAATTCTTTGTATGTTATTGTTGTGAATTCTCCTTTTAGATTAAACTTTTCTAATATAAATGGTCTTTCTGCATATTCTACTCTTACTTTGTCAAAAACTTCTTTTATTGTTTTATAATTTGTTTTTACGTATTCTCTATGTTTTATTTTTTCTCCGGCTTTTTTTAGTTCATCATAGTTTACTTTTACTTCATCTATGTTTTCTACGTTTTTCATTTGGATTTTCTTAAATTTAAATTTAGGTATTTCAAAATCTTTTAATATTCTCATTTTTAATTCTCCTTTTTTAATTTTAATATAAATGATTTATCTATTTCTTTAAATAGTTCTGGAACTTCTATATTTTTTTCTCTTCTCAATTTATATATTAAGCTTGAGCATACAAAGCCGAATATTCCTGATGCAATTACGTTTGGATCTGCTTGTATTATTTCACCTTTTTCTATTCCTTCTTCTACTATTTCTTGTATCATTTGTATATATTCAAAAACATAGTCTCTACACATTTTTGACCTTGTTCCTGTTCCCCATATTTCACTTAATATAATTGTCATAAAACTTTCATATTTAACTAGTATTTTTATTTCTATTAGTACTATTGCTCTTATTTTATCTACATTATTAGTTAATTTTTCTGTTTTAATTTCTATACTGTTTTTTAAAAGCTTTACACCTTCTTCTACAAGGAACTTAAATATTTCCTCTTTTCCAGAAAAATGATAGTATAATGTTCCTTTTGCTACTCCAACAGTTGCTGTTATTTCTTCTATGCTAGTGGCATCATATCCTTTTTCTGCAAAGAGTTTCATTGATGTTTCAAATATTTTTCTTTTGGTTTTATTCATCTATTTTCCCTCTTTATATAATATTGTTAATAATTTTTTATTATTATATAATCTTATTTTAATATTTGCAAGTTTTTTTTGACTTTTGACTGATTAGTCCAAAAAACACCATACTTCTTTTTGAAATATGATGTTTCTATTCTATCTTTTTGCTTTTCCATCTAATGAATCTAAATTGTCTAATGCTTTTCCTGTTCCTAAAGCTACACAAGATACTGCATCTTCTGCTATCATTACATTTATTCCTGTTTTTTCTTGTAATAGTTTGTCTAATCCATCTACTAAGCATCCTCCACCTGTCATATATATTCCTCTATCACTTATGTCTGCTGCAAGTTCTGGTGGTGTCTTTTCAAGTACTGAATGTACTGCATCTACTATCATCATTGCTGGTTCTATTAATGCTTCTAACATTTCACTTGAATGAATGGTTATAGTCTTTGGTAGTCCTGTTATTAAGTCTCTTCCTCTTATTTCCATTTCTGTATCTTGAATTTTTGGATATACACATCCTATATTTATTTTTAAATCTTCTGCTGTTCTTTCTCCTATCATTACGTTGTGTTTTTTCTTTATATACTTAACAACATATTCGTCAAACTTGTCTCCTGCAACTTTTAAAGATGTACTAACAACGCTTCCTCCTAGTGAAATAACTGCTATATCTGTTGTTCCACCACCTATGTCTACTACCATATTTCCACATGGTTTTGATATATCTATTCCTGCTCCAATTGCAGCTGCTATTGGTTCTTCTATTAAATATACTCTTCTTGCTCCTGCTTGTGATGCAGCATCTATAACCGCTTTCTTTTCTACTTCCGTTACTTGTGATGGTATACATATCATTATTCTTGGTGAGAATATTGATTTTCCAGATACTTTTCCTATAAAATATTTTAACATTTTTTCAGTTACTGTATAATTTGAGATTACTCCTTCTCTTAATGGTCTTGTAGCTACTATATTTCCTGGTGTTCTTCCTAACATTCTTCTTGCTTCTTTTCCTACGGCAAGAACATTTCCTGTATTATTGTCTACTGCAACTACTGAAGGTTCTCTAAGTACAATTCCTTTTCCTTTTACATAAGCAATTACTGTAGCTGTTCCTAAATCTATTCCTATATCTTGTCCAAAATTAAACATAGCCAAATCTCCTTTTAAAATATTTTATGCAATTGTTTCTTTTTTATTACATTTCTGTTGCAATTATATTACATGATTGTAAAAATATCAATGCTTTTATTAAAAAAAATTAAAAATGTTACAATAAGGAATTTTCTTTATTTTTCCAATTTTGTAACATTTTTATTTAATGTTTATTTTTATTTTTTCTTTATTAATTTAACTTTATATTTTCGATTTACACTTTATATTTATTGCTTTTGTTCTTATTATTTTCTTTATTCTTATTATTTTTAGATTTATTACTTTGGCTGTATTACTTTATTTTATTAATTTTATATTAATATGTTCTATTTTAATAATTCTATTGCTTTTTGTAATTGTGAATCATCTTTATCTTCTACTGTATATGAACTTTCTCCTTCTGGTAATTTAACTTCATAATCTGGATTTATTCCTATTTTATTTATGCTATTACGTTTTGGTGTTAAGTATTCATTTGTTGTTAGTTTTATTCCACTTCCATCTACTAGAGTGAATATGCTTTGTATTACACCTTTTCCATATGTTTTTGTTCCAACTATAGTTGTTGTTTCTTCATTATTTTCTTTTATTGCTGCTGTTAGTATTTCTGAAGCACTTGCTGTTCCTTCATTTGTTAATATTACTATTGGCATATCTATTTGTTTTTCCTTTTTAGCTTTTGTTATTTCTTCTTTTTCGCCTTTTTTGCCTGTTGTTATTAACAATGTTTCATCTTTATTTGTAAACATATCTGCCATATCTATTGCTTCGTCCACTATTCCTCCACCATTATTTCTTAAATCTAATATTAGAGATTTTATATTTTGACCTTTTAATTTGTTATAATTTTCTACAAATTCGTCATAGCATCCTTCATCAAAAGAAGCAATTTCTATATATCCTATATTATTTTTTAGCACTTTAGATTCAATATGATTAACTTTTATTGTTCTTCTTTCTACTTCTACTTCTAAATTTTCTCCATTTCTTAGTATTCCTACTTTTACTTTTGTTCCTTCTTCTGCTTTTAATTTAGCTGAAGCTTCTGATAATTGTTTTCCTGTATATTCTACTCCGTCTACTTTTGTTATAATATCGCCTGCTTTTAATCCAGCTTCTTCTGCTGGAGACCCTTTCATTGGTGATAGAATTACTATTTGATTGTTTTTTGTATCATTTGCTATATATACACCTATTCCAACATACTTTCCTGTTGTATCTGCCATATATTCTTGCATCTCATCTTTTGATATATATTCTGAATATTGGTCTCCTAATCCTTCAAAATATCCTTTTATTGCTGACTCTAACATTTTCTTATCGTCTATTTCATATATATAATGGTCTTCTATGAATTTTTTGTAATATGCAATTTTTGAACCTATACTAGATGTTTCTGTTGATATATATTTTATATTTGAACCACCCATTGTTCCATATAAAGCTATTGTTGTTATCATAAAAGTTATTATAGCTGTTATAGCTATTAACATTATTACTTTATATATTTTTTGTGCTTTTTCCTCTTTCAATTTATTTCCTCCTATTGTATTATACTCTCTATATCTTATTTTAGAAGTATATTAATTTTGTGTTTCTGCATTATTGTTTTCTTTTACTGTGTTTTCTGTGTTATTTTCTTTTGATGTTTCTCCTGTTAAGTATGGCATCGGGTTTGTGCATGAACCATTTAATCTCACTTCAAAGTGAAGATGTGGTCCTGTTGAATTCCCTGTTGACCCTACTTCCATTATTAAATCACCTTTTTTTACTTCTTTTCCTACTTCTGTAAGTATTGTTTGACCATGTCCATATAAAGTTGATATTCCGTTTCCGTGGTTTATCATTACACAGTTTCCATATCCTCCATACCAACCTGCCATTGTTACCACGCCATCTGTTGCTGCAATTACTGGTGCTCCAAATCCCGCATTTCCTATATCTATTCCAGTATGTTGTTTTATTATTCCTTGAATTGGATGTTGCCTTGTTCCATACCCTGAAGTTATATATGTACCACTTTTAGCTATTGGCCATGCCATTACTCCTCCTGTATAATCTCCCGTGTATTCATAGCCATTTGTTGCTATTCGTATTAAATTTTCTATTCTTGCTTCTTCTTCTTTATATTCTTCTATTTTTTGTTGTAAATCTATTTCTTCTTGTGAAAGATTTGCTATTGTTTGCTCTTTTAGTGTTTTATTATTTTCTGTTATTACTGCTAATTGTTCTTTTTTTGCTTTCTTAACTTTCAGACTTGCTTTCTTTTCATCTAATTCTAATTTTATTTTTTCGGCTTCATTTTTTTGCTGTTCTATTTCATCTAAAAGTTCTATATCTCTATTTAGAAATTCTTGTATTGTATAATAGTTTGATATGAAATCTATTATATTTGCAGAGCCTAGCAATATGTCTAAATATGTAGTTTCTCCGACTTCATACATTACTACTATTCTTTGTCTTAATAATTCTTCGTTTTTATCATATTTTTCTTGTATTTTATTTAAATTTTCTGTTGCTCCATCTATTTGTACTTGTAATTCTGAAAGTTCTGTTTCTAGACTAGATAAATCTGCTTCTGCTTGTTTTATTGTATCATCTAATTCTTGTATTTTTACAACTGAAGTAGATAACTCGTTTTGAACATATTCTAATTTTTGTTCAGCCTCATCTCTTCTTTGCTGTACTTCCTGTTGTTGTTCTCCTAATGTTGCTGCTCTTATCGCAAAAAAAGAATAAGAGCACGAAACTAGAATGATTACCATTATAATAGCCATTATCTTTTTTCTCATACCCTTATCCTCCTTTGTATTTTTTATTTTTATATTTGCTAGTATCTCTTATATAGTTTTTTAACTTTGTGTTGTTGCTCCTGCTGCAAATGTATATCCACCTGGTAAATAATCTAATGGATTCAAGAAACTACTGCTAAAGTAATTTGATACTGATGTTGCTTTTCTTATTTCAAAGTGTAAATGTGCACCTTGACTTGAACCACTATTTCCAGATTGTGCTATAACTTGTCCTTGTGATACATATTGTCCATTTGATACTTTAAATGCATTTAAGTGTCCATAAAGTGTTACAAATCCACCACCATGAACTACCATTACATAGTGTCCATAACCTCCTGGGTTTTCTAGATTATACGCATATCCTGAAGCAGCAGCATATACATTTTCATATCTTGCTCCTATGTCTAAGCCTTTATGCCATCTTCCCCATCTTATTTTTACTGTTGATGTTACTATTTTATTGTTACATGGCCATATAAAACTTCCATCAAATTTTAATCCTGAACCATTTACTTTAGATTCTGCTTCTGCAAGTATTTTAGCTATTTGATTATCTATTGCCTTTACTTGAGCATTATAATCATCTATTTTTGCTTGTAATGCTTTTTGTTCACTATTTAATGAACTTGCTTTTTCTTCTCTTGAAGCTTTTTTAGCTTTTACTGAATTTTGTTTTGATACTTGTTCACTTTTTAAGTTTTCTACTTCAGTTTTTTGTGTTTCTAAACTATTTTTAGCTTCTTCTATTTCCTTTTTCTCTGATTCTATAGTTTCTAATAATTCATTATCATAGTTTAATAATTCTGATATTGTATAATAGTTTGATATAAAATCTACTATACTATTTGAATTGAATAATACATCTAAAAATGATGTTCCTCCAACTTCATACATTGTTACAATTCTTTTATCTAATAATTCTTTTTTTGAATCGTAATCTTTTTGTTTTTCTTCTATTAATTTTTGTTTTTCTGCAATTGAATTTTGTATTTCTGTAATTTGTGCTGAAAGTTTATCTATTTCTCCTTGCATTTGATCTATTTCGGCATCTAAGGCTGAAATAGCTTTCATTTCTTCATCTAAATCTTCTTTAAGTTCTGCTTTTTCATTTTTTGCATCGTCTATTTGCTTGTTTATGTCTGCCTTTTGGTCATTTAAATCTGAAGTTGTTACTGCTAAAACACTACATATATATGCTTGTAACATTATTAATATTAAAACAATGGATATTATTTTTCTTTTCATTTTTAAACCTCCAAATATTTTTTCATAGAAATAACACTTCCTAAAGTACCAATTCCTATTCCTAAAACTAAGTAAACTGTAATTACTAATCCGAATATATCTGAGAATGTTAACAAACTTAATCCCATATTTGCGAATACTTCTGATGCTGCAATCTTTCCCATTACAAAGTTATATGCAAGCCCTAATAATAGTATTGAAATTAATGCTGCAACAACTCCTATTATAATACCTTCTACTATGAATGGCCATCTAATAAATCCATTTGTTGCACCTACATATTTCATTATTGATATTTCTTTTCTTCTAGCATGTACTGTAAGTTTTATTGTATTTGCTATAATAAATATTGAAATAACTACTAAAAGTACTAATATTACCATTGATACAATATTTACACCTTTAGCTACATTTAATAATGCTTGTATTGTAGAACTTCTTAATTCAACATTTTTTACATTATCTAAGCTTTCTATTTGTGCTTTTACATCTTCTGCTCTTTCTAGATTAGTTAGTGTTACTACAAAAGAATCTGTAAGAGGGTTATCTTCTTTGTATCCTTCTAGTACTTTTGAATTTTTTTCTCCCCATTGTTGTATTACAGAGTTTAAACCTTCTTCTTTTGAAACAAATACCACTTTTGCTACATCATCTAAATTATTTATTTCTTCTTGAAGTTTTTGTGTATCATCTGCTGTTGCTTCTTTTGTCATAAATACACGCATTCCTTGTTCTGATTCTAGTTCTTTCATAGCATGGTTTACGTTTTCTCCAATTAAAAAGAATAATCCGAATATAAGCATTGTAGCACACATTATCATTAATGAGGCACCTGTTGATTTTTTATTTTTTAATACATTGTGAAATCCTTCACTTAATAAATATCCTACTATATTATATCTCACTATCATAACCACCTTTTTTATCATCTCTTACAATGTTTCCATCGCTTATTTGTATAACTCTCTTTTTCATTCTATCTACTATGTCTTTTGCGTGTGTTGCTATAACTACTGTTGTTCCTCTCATATTAATGTCATTTAAAAGAGTCATTATATCCCAAGCTGTATCTGGATCTAGGTTTCCAGTTGGCTCGTCTGCTATAAGCATAGATGGATTGTTTACAAGTGCTCTTGCAAGTGCAACTCTTTGTTGCTCTCCTCCTGATAGTTCATTTGGATACATTTTTGCTTTTCCACTTAATCCAACTAGTGACAATACCATTGGTACTTGTCTTCTTATATGTTTTGGTGTAGCTTTTACTATATACATTGCAAATGCTACATTTTCGTATACTGTTTTATCTGGTAATAGTCTGAAATCTTGAAATACAACTCCCATACTTCTTCTTAAGTATGGTACTCTTTTTGGTTTTAAATATGTTGTGTCTTTTCCATTTATTATAATATTCCCTGATGTAGGATTTTCTTCTTTTAGTATCATTTTTATTAATGTAGATTTTCCTGAACCAGAAGAACCTACTAAAAATGCAAATTCTCCCTTTTCTATCTTAAAATTAGCATTATGAACAGCTTCTGTACCTGTATCATAAGTTTTACTTACATTTCTAAATTCTATCATTTTATATGCACCTCGACATTTTATTTTCTAATTATACATTTACATCAATATCATAACAATAAAACAAATAATTTGCAATAGTTTTCACAATAAAAACATATACAAATTTTTACATTATTTTATAAAACACAAAAAGCTGAGGTATTTCATTATTCCTCAACTTTTTATATTATTTTAATTCACTTCTATTATTTTTTATTGTTTCTAAAGCTTGCTCAAGTGCAGTTTCTATGTTTTGTAATATTCCATCTGCATAGTCTTTTGTTCCTTTAGAAATTTCTCTTGACATTTCATTTGCAGTTTCTATTATTTCTGCTTTTTGTTCATAAGCTTTTCTTGTTATTTCATGTTCATCTATCATAGAAATAATTCTGTTTTCTGCTTCTTTTACAATATCATCTGCTTCTTTTTGAGCTTCTACAAGTATACGTTGTCTTTCTTCTTTTACCCATTTTGCTTGTTTTAACTCTTCTGGAAGTTTTAATCTTATTTCTTTAATTACTTCTAACATTTCTTCTTTATCTACAATGCCTTTGTTTGAAAATGGTATTGATTTAGCATTTTCTAGCATTTCCTCAATTGTTTCTAATAATGTGAATATTTCCATGGTATTTTTAACCCCTTTCACGTAAGAAAATTAAGCTTACTCTTCCATATTTTCTTACATTATATGCTTCTAAATTTATATCTTCTAATTCTTTTAAATCTCTTTCTTCTTCATCTGTTTCTAATATAATTATTCCTTCTTCTGCGAATAACCCATATTCTAAAATTAACTTTATAGAATTTACTGCTATATCTAATTTATATGGTGGGTCAATAAATATTATATCGAATTTATCTTCTTTCAATGCTTTTAAACATTTTTTATAATCTTCTACATATATCTTTGCTTTATCTTCCAATTTTGTTTTTTGTAGATTTTGCTTTAGCATTTTTATAGAGTCATAAGATTTATCACAAAATGTACATTTTTCTGCACCTCTGCTTAATGCTTCTATTCCTAAAGCTCCACTACCTGCAAATAAATCTAGTACATTTGAATCTTGAAGACTTGTTTGAATTATACTGAATAAAGGTTCTTTTACACGGTCTAGAGTAGGTCTTGTTAATAAACTATCTATTGAATTTAACTTAGTACCTCTAGCTATTCCGCTTATAACTCTCATAATAACCCTTTCTTAATTCACTTCTATTTTATACTTTTTAGAATATATGTCAATAATGTTAATAGAATTGTAATATACGTTTAATATTATTGTAATACGTTAACATTGTTGTAACATAGCAAATGTATTATATAACAGTTTTTTACATTTTGCAATATGTTAACTTAAAATTATTGAAATAATTATTCTTTTATTGTATAATATAAACATATGGGGGTGTAATTGGTTTCGACAGTGTTTTAGAAACTTCAATTGCGAGTAGTGGATGGTCGCTTCGGCCACTATAAAAAAGCGAAATTTAAATATAAACGCTGATAATAGAGAATTAGCATACGCTGCCTAGTTGCGGCGACGTTCTACCTTAGAGCCTACTTCTTTGGATAGGGCGACGACTTAGTAGGAAACAAAGCAATTTCTTGCTATGGAAATTGTGGGTATTTTTATAGCTACTTTATAATATCGTTTGTTTGCTAATGGTATTATAAAGGAAATTTAATAACAAACTACACTCGTAGATATTGGTGTGGAAAAGATATTGGACAGGAGTTCGACTCTCCTCACCTCCACCATAAAAAATAATTATAAAAAAGATAAGAAGGTATTAGATCATATCATACCTTCTTATCTTTTTACATATCATCGTCTTCATTTTCTGTTTTTTCATTTTCATTTTCTTCTTCAGAATCTTCACCACATCCATGACAACTATGACAATGTCCTGAACAACAGTCTTCATCTTCTTCATCACTCCAGTCAAGTTCAATTAAGTTATTACATTCTGGACATCTAATTTCTGCATTGTCTTCGTTTATTAAATTTAGATTTGCTACAAATGTACTATCACAATATGGACATACTATTTCAAAGTCAAAATCTTCTTCTCCACATTCTTCACAGTCGCATCCATCTTCTTCTACTTCGTATATATCTCTTTCTATTTCTTTTATTGCTTCTTCTACTTCTTTTAATCTATCATTTATAGCATTATTTTTTGCTTCTAACTCGATTACTTTTTTATCTGTTTTTTCTGCTACTGAATTCATATAATCAGCATAAATATTTGTTAATTCCATAACTTTTTGCTTAACTATTTCTCTTTCTTCTTCATTTGAAATTATTTGTTCAATTTCAGATAATATTCTTTTATATTCATCGCTTA
This sequence comes from uncultured Clostridia bacterium, assembly GCA_934154515.1. Classification (GTDB taxonomy): domain Bacteria; phylum Bacillota; class Clostridia; order TANB77; family CAG-508; genus UMGS1663. Next base: position 22,945 of record CAKPGD010000007.1, on the reverse strand, counting down.
ATTTTGACATTTTTAACCTCTTCTTTCTTTTTTATTATTTACTTATTTTTATTTTCTATACATATAAAAACGAAGTCAAAAATTATGTTTTTTGCAAATAAATTTCGACTTCTTTTTATTACTATACTCTTTCCATATATTCACCAGTTCTTGTATCTATTCTAATAACATCTCCTATATTAATGAATAATGGAACTGATACTTCATATCCATTTTCTAATGTAGCTGGTTTTCCAGATGTTGTTGTTGTGTTTCCACTGAATCCTGGTTCTGTATATGTAACTTCTAATTCTACAAACATTGGTGGTTCTACTGAAAATACATTTCCTTTATAAGAAAGTATTTTTACGTTCATATTTTCTTTTATATATTTTAAGCTATCTCCTAATTGTTCTTTATTTAAAGGCATTTGCTCGTATGTTTCGTTATCCATAAAATAATATAATCCACCATCTTCATATAAATATTGCATTTCTTTCTTTTCTATTTCTGCTCCTGGATATTTTTCTGATGGGTTAAATGTTTTTTCAATAACTGCTCCTGATATTACATTTCTTAATTTTGTTCTAACAAAAGCTGATCCCTTTCCTGGTTTTACGTGTTGGAATTCAACTACTTTAAATACGTTTCCGTCCATTTCAAATGTTGTTCCGTTTCTAAAATCTCCTGCCATATATACTTCTGCCATGTGTATATCTCCTTTCAAATTTTTATTTTCTTTCTTCAACTTTATTTATAATAACATAATTTACCATCAAAATCAAGTATTTTTTACTGTTTATCTACAATAATATATTCTCTACTTGATTTTGTTAAATTTTCTGAACCTTCTTTTCCCACTAATACTGTATCTTCTATCCTTACTCCAAATTTTCCTGGCAAATATATTCCTGGTTCATTTGTTACTACCATTTTTTCTTTTAATTTTTCTTCATTTCTTCTACTAATTACTGGCATTTCGTGGATATCTAATCCCACTCCATGTCCTAGTGCATGTACTAAGTCATATCCATTTAATTTAAAATCATTTTCTACCATTTTTGATAATACTTTTATTTGAGCTCCATCTTTGTACTCTTTTGCTGTTTGTAATTGATTTTTTAATACTAGATTATATATATTCTTTGCTTCTTCTGGAACATATCCTACAAATACTGTTCTTGTCATATCTGAACAATATCCTTTATACTTGCATCCGAAGTCTATTGTTAGTACATCTCCTAAATCTATTTTTTTATCTGTTGGAACTGCATGTGGTTTTGATGAATTTTTTCCAGATGCTACTATTGGCTCAAACGATATTTCGTCTGCTCCATTTAGCTTAAAGTATTTTTCTATTTCTAATGCTATTTCTTTTTCTGTCATTCCTACTTTTATATAATTTATTAGATATTCAAAACAATTATCTGTTATTTGACAAGCTTTTCTTAAATTTACTATTTCTTCTTCATCTTTTATCATACGTTGTTTTTCAAATAGATGCTCTGTTTCTTGAATATTATTTATTTTAAACTTGTGCATATATTCTTTATATTGTGCATATGTTACAAAGTTTTCTTCAAATCCTACGTTTTCACAAAATAAGAAGAAATTTTCATATTCATCTATTGAATAATCTTTAAATTCATGTACTATTATTTCATCATCTATAGTTAGAACATTTTCTACTTCTTCTATATATCTAGCATCTGTTAAATATATATTTTCTTTTCTTGTAAGTAATAATATTCCTTCTGCTACTATGTTTGTTAAATACCTAATATTTACAGGGTTGGTTACTATCATTCCTTCCATATCAAGCATTTTCATTTTTTCTCTTACCCATTTAATTTTACTATTCATAGAAACTCCCACTTTCTAATCTATTTTCATTTATCTTTGATACATTCCTAGAGTAAAAATTTTAAACAGTACAAATAATAATGTTTCAAAAGGTACTACCATTACTATAAGTGTTGCCATTACTATAAATGGACCAAATGGTATATACTCGTCTGTTGATTTTTTCTTGCTTACTATTAATATTATGCTTATTATTGCAGCTAATAGAAATGCTATTAATGATATTGCTATAATATTCATCCAACCAAAGAATAAACCTAAGGCTCCCATGAATTTTACATCTCCAAATCCCATTGCCTCTTTTCCTGCAATTAGCCCTCCTATACAAGTTATTAACAAGAATATTCCTGCTCCTAAAATTCCACCTAATATAAAATTAATTGCTAAGTCTGGATTATATATTCCTTGTATGAATGTAAATATTAAGCCTACTTCAAATATTGTTAAATTTAGTCTATTAGGTATTATTTGCATTTTATAATCTATTATAAATGCAGATAATATCATTGGTGTTAATATCATATATTTTATTAAATCTAGCCTTGAAAGTATGCTTTCTTGCCAACCTATAAAATATAAAAGTGCTATATATATTATAGCTGTTGTAAACATTAATACAAATTTTGGTTTCATATTTTTTATATATATTGTAAAGAATTCTTTTGAGAATACTTTTTTATAGTCTGGAAGTCTTTGGTTGCACCAATCTACAAATTGTCCAACTGCTAACCCTATTATTCCTACTAATACATAGTACATTATATTTATATCATTTATATACATCTTACTTTACCTCTTTTTTACTTTCATTTGTTAAATATTTTTTTATTATATAATTTTCAATTGGTCTTTTTATTTTTGTTACTAATAAATCTTTTTCTTCTATTGGTTTTACAAGTATTGGAAACATATTTAACCTATTTGCTCCCAGCACATCTGTAAATATTTGGTCTCCTACTGTTGCAATATTTTCATTTTTTTCTTCTAAGTTTTTTATTGCTTTTTTTAGTCCACTTTTAAATGGTTTTTTTGCAAAATAGATATATGGAATTTGTAATTTTTTTGCTACCATTTCTGCCTTTTCTTTTTTATTTGTATTCGATACTATATAGAATTTTATTCCTTGTTCTTTTAAATTTTCACACCATTGTACTGTTCCTTCTGGCATATTTTTATAAAAATCTATTAGTGTATTATCTACATCTAATATTAGCGCTTTTATATTATTTTTGTTTAAAAATTCTATTGTTATTTCTCTTACGTTGTTTAAGTATGCTTTTGGATATAATTTCACTTTTGTTTCATTCCTTTTTTATTATTTTTTTACACTTTTATATTATCAATACATATGCTATTTGTCAAGAAAAAAGAAGAACGAATAAAAATTTTATGTTTATAAAAAAGATTATAAAAAAAGAAACTTGACAACTTATAATGCTGACAAGTTTCTTTTTTCTTAATTTTTTGAAGTCTTTTTTAGAGTCCCTGCTATTGCATCATTAGATGACACTATTTGCAAAATCTATGATTTCCAATTGTTACAGTTACAGGTCTTGACCATATCCATTTATTAGTTGCTGTATTTGGATTAAAATAATATATTGCTCCATATGATGGATCCCAACCATTTAGTGCATCTTGTGCTGCTTTTATTGCTGTGCTATTGGGTGTTAAATTTATTTGACCATCTTTTACAACATCAAACGCCCCAGATTGATAAATTACACTAGATATTGTATTTGGAAAGCTTGAACTTTTTACTCTATTTAATACTACCGCTGCTACTGCTACCTGCCCTGTATATGGTTCTCCTCTTGCTTCTCCATATACTAATCTTGCAAGTAAATTTACATTACTAGAATTAGAAGATGAGCTAGAGCTAGTTGACGACGTATAAATTCCCATTGCTCTAAGTGTCTTCGTTCCTGCAATTCCATCTACTGTTAATCCATTTTTTCTTTGAAAATATTTTACTGCTTCTAACGTTTGACTTCCATATATTCCATCAACATTTCCTTTATAATATCCCCATCTTTTTAGTTTAGTTTGTATTTGAGTTACTTCACTGCCTCTTGAACCATACTTAGATAGCGCTTCTATTTGTTGGCTTCTTATAAAAATGTTATAGCTTAGAAATATTATAAATAATATTGAAATTATTACTATTGGCCTTATATTTTTCTTTAATTTTATAATCATAAAAACACCTCTTTTGAAGTTAGTTTCTCCAAAATTGGTGCTTTTATACAAATTTTCTATTTATTTTTTGCAGCTTTTATTAATTCAACAAATAATGGTGCTGGTTTGTCTGGTCTTGATTTAAATTCTGGATGAAATTGTGATGCTATAAAAAATGGATGATTTTTTAGTTCAACAATTTCAACTAAGCTTCCGTCTGGTGATGTTCCAGATGCAATTAGTCCCGCTTCTTCCATTTGTTCTTTGTAATCATTGTTATATTCAAAACGATGTCTATGTCTTTCGCTTATATTTTCTTGTTTATATATTTTTTCTGCAAAGCTTCCTTTTTTTATTGTGCATGGATAACTTCCAAGTCTCATTGTTCCACCTTTTCTTTGTACTCCTTTTTGGTCATACATAATGTGTATTACTGGATTTTTACACATTGAATCAAATTCTTCTGAGTTTACATCTTCTAATTTTAGAACATCTCTTGCAAATTCAACTACTGCCATTTGCATTCCTAAACATATTCCTAAAAATGGTATTTTGTTTTCTCTTACATATTTTATTGTAGTTATTTTTCCTTCTATACCTCTACTTCCAAATCCTCCTGGTACTACTACTGCTTTAATATCTTTTAATTTTTCTTTAACATTTTCTTCTGTTACATCTTCTGAATCTATATATTTAATTTTTATCTTCACTCCATTTTCAAAGCCTGCATGTCTTAGACTTTCTGCAACTGAAAGGTATGAATCCTCTAATCTTACATATTTTCCTACTATTGCAACATTTACTTCCTTATCTGATGTATTATTAATTTTTTCTATTAATTTTTCCCATTCTTTATTTTTAGGTTCTATATTATCTAATCTTAAATGCTCACAAGCAACCTTTGCTAACCCTTCTTCTTCAAGCATTAATGGAACTTCGTACAAACAAGAAGCTGTTCTATTTGCGATGATGTTTTCTTTTCTAACATTGCAAAATAAAGCCATCTTATCTCTTAAATTATCTGGTATTTCAGTTTCTGAACGACATACTAAAATATCTGGCTTTACACCCAACGATTGAAGTTCTTTTACTGAATGTTGTGTTGGTTTTGATTTTAATTCGTTAGAACCATGTATATATGGCAAAAGTGTTACGTGTATATAAAGCACATCTTCTGGCTTATTTTCTATTCCCACTTGACGAATTGCTTCTATTAAAGAAAGTCCTTCTATGTCTCCAACTGTTCCACCTAATTCTGTTATTACTATATCCACATCTGTATTTTTAAATGCATATATTTTTTCTTTTATTGCTCCTGTAACATGCGGAATTACTTGAACTGTTTTTCCTAAATAATCTCCTCTTCTTTCTCTTTCTAATACTTCTTGATAAATTTTTCCCATAGTTATACTTGAATTTCTTGTTAAATTTTCGTCTGTAAATCTCTCATAATGTCCTAAATCTAAATCTGTTTCTGCACCATCATCTGTTACAAAAACTTCTCCATGTTCATATGGACTCATTGTTCCTGGGTCTACATTTATATATGGATCAAATTTTTGATTTACCACCTTATATCCTCTATTTTTTAATAATCTTCCTAATGAGGCCGCTGTTATTCCTTTCCCTAAACCAGACACTACTCCTCCTGTTACAAAAATGTACTTTGTTCCCATACTTCTACCATTCCTTTCTTTGCGAGCATAAAATTGATTATATTAATTTTTTCTCTTATTTTTGTATTTAAAAAATAAAAAAATAGATTAAAAAATCTCCACCGAAAAATGCGGTTTTTTTTTAATCTATTATTATTTTTTATAACTTATTTAGTTATACCATTAAACTTTTTAAATTGCAATGATTTTATATAAAGTTTATAGAAAAAAAGTAATGCCGTGTTATGTTTACTTGTTTTTACATTGTATATGGTGATTCGCTTGTTCCATTTCCTCCTGTTATCTTGATATCAGATTTTAGAGAAAAACAAGGACGAAGGCCTTTTGTAATTAAATATCCTTTAGTGCTTCCATAGCTATGTACGTAACACAAGGCCTTAGCACTTAAGTAGCCGTTGTCATACACATGACGCACTTCGAAGTAGCATTCAGCAGATGTCGAATCCACATTTCGAGATGCTAACCAATACTCTTCTCCTGTTGTCATTGCATTTAATTTTTCTAATCGTGTTGTATCTGTTTTGTAGTTTTTATCTGCTGCCTTCATGTTTTTTGCTCCTGTAGCTGACGTTGTAAACTGTAAAGTAGCTGGTCCTGCATTTTCTGAATTTTTATCTACAAATTTTCCGTTTTGATTTGTTGGTGCACTTCCTACACATCTTACATCTGTTGCATATCTTGTATTTAAGTATTTTTCTGTTTCTGTATTTAATGTTGTTATTGCATCGTTATAAGATTTTCTACCAGTAGTCCAGTCACTTCCTCCTAATGTTACATCTGCTACTTTTTTATCTGATATTATTTGCACTCCATATTCTGATGTTGCATCATACAATACTCTACATGTTACTACTCCATTTTCTCCTACACTTGTTACTCCTGTATTGTATTTTATATACTCTCCTGCTTTTAAATCACTTACTGGCTTTTCTGTTATTTCTGGTGTTTCTGGTGTTTCTGGTGTTCCACTTCCACCATTTCCAGTAGTTTCTTCTATAAATTGTGTTACTTCATTTAATGCTACTTGTTCATTTATTTCTGCTTGTTGATATTCATCTCTTGCTTGTGTTGCCTTATTAAATATTCCATTTTGGCTTAGTGTTAAGTTTATTGCTACCCCTGCTAAAATTATTAACACAACAATTGTTATTACTAATGCTATTAGTGTTATTCCTCTTTCTTTTAAGCTTTTGTTTTTTAACTCTTCTTTAAGTTTTTTCTTGTTTTTTTCTTTCATTTTTTCTTTTTCCTCCTTCGTTATTTTTCTATATTAATTTCTTTTATAAAATTAACATTACTTATTTTTTATTTTAATGTTTTTGTTTATTTTTATTATTTACTATTTTACATAAATTTATTTGTTTTTTTATATTTTTTTATTTAAAGGCGTCTATTAGCAAGTTTTTTTAGGATGTTTCATTACTTTTTTATTCAATTTTCAATGTGCTTTATGTTTCTAAGTCATTACTAAACTTGTACTTATTTTACTATTAACTTTTTGTTAAGTCAATAAGTTTTTATAAAATAAAAAACATGCTAAATTAAAACTTTTACTAGTATTTTCTTTTATTATTTGATATACTAATAAAAAATTATTCTAGGAGGTATTTTTATGACACCACATAACGAAGCAAAAAAAGATGATATTGCAAATATTGTTATAATGCCTGGCGACCCACTTCGCGCTAAATATATTGCAGAAAACTTTTTAGATAGCTATACTTTGGTAAACTCTATAAGAGGTATGTATGCATATACAGGATATTATAAAGGAAAAAGATTAACTGTAATGGCTCATGGTATGGGAATGCCAAGTGTTGGTATTTATACTTATGAACTTTTCAAAATTTACGATGTTGACACTATTATTAGAATTGGCTCTTGTGGAGGTTATTCTAAAGATTTAAATTTATTTGATATTATACTTTCTGAAAATTGTTTTTCTGAAAGTAATTATGCTTTAACTTTAAATAATGATAATTGTCATTTAGTTTCTGCAAGTAAGGAATTAAATGATGTTATAGAATATACTGCAAATAATATTGGTGTTAAAGTTCATAAAGGCAATACAGTTTGCACAGACTGTTTTGATTTATATATGACTGATGTAAATAAATTTTTAGAGAGAATTCCTGAAGGTTTTAACCCTCTTGGTGCAGAAATGGAAGCTTTTGCTTTGTTTTATAATGCAAAACTTTTAAATAAAAAAGCTGCATGTTTAATGAGTGTTGTTGATTCTAAATATATTGATAAAGTTGCTACTACTGAGGAAAGACAATCTGGGCTTACTAATATGATTAGACTTGCTCTTGATTCTGCGCTTAATCTAAAATAATTATTTAATATAAAATAATTACTTAATACAAAATAATTAAAGACACATTGTTTTAATTCTTGCTTATTATTAAAACTAATGTGTCTTTTACTTTTTTAATTTTTATTTTGTTATAGATAAAACTTTATATTTCATAATTCCTGCTGGTGCATTTACTTCTACAACTTGGTTCTTCTTAGCTCCTAATAAAGCCTTTCCAATAGGAGATTCGTTTGATATCTTATTTTGAGCAAGATCTACTTCTGTTGAACCTACTATTGTGTATTCTACTTCTTCATCAAATTCCATATCATATATTTTTACAGTATTTCCTACTTGTACTGTTTTTGTATCTATTTCAGATTCATCTATAATTTGTGCATAACGTACTTTGTTCTCTAAGTCTGCAATTTTAGCTTCGTTTTCTGCTTGTGCAGTTTTTGCTTCATCATATTCAGAGTTTTCTGATAAATCTCCATATCCTAATGCAACTTTTATACGTTCTGCTATTTCAGCTCTTTTTTCTGTTCTTAAATAATCTAATTCTTTTTCTAACTTTTCATAACCTTCTTGTGTTAATAGTACTGCTTTTTCGTCCATTTAGCATTCCTCCTTAAAATTGTTTGGTTTAAACATAATATTAGAATTTAGAAATAAATTTCTAAATTCTTGTTTCATTGCTTTAATATATTATTCTAATTTCATTAATTTGTCAAGAAATTTTTGTAAATTTTTACAATTTAGCATTTATCCTCAATTGAAAAAATAAATTCAAGTTAAGTATTATTTACTTTTTCAATTGCCCAATTTTTAATTTAATTTTTCACACTTTTTTAATGTTTTATTTTGTAAAATTTTCACATTTATTTTGAACATTTACTATTTCTTTTAAACTAATTTTTCCATTGTTTCCTATTAAAGCTTTTATTTCTATTTTATCTTTTTTTATTTGTTCTATGTATTTTTTATATTTTATTTCTTTATTTTCAATACTTTCGTACATCTCTAACTTTTCAAATTCTTTGTAAAGTTCTTTTAATTCTTCTTTTTCTTCTAATCCAATTTCTATATTATTTATAATAATTCCTTCGAAGCAATTTAGTTTTTCTATTTTTTCACTTGCACAATTTATTATAATTGCATTTCTATTTATTTTATATTTAACTATATTTTCTTCTAAAAAGTCTAAATTTATTATATATTTTGCATTTCTAAGAGATTTATTTTTGTTATTTGTTACTGTTAAAATTATTCCCTCTTTTTCATAAACATTTTCCTCGTATTGTTTATATTTTTTTATATTATTAGTTACTATGTTCACTGTTTTTACTTTATCTATTAAATAATTCATTACCTCTAAATTACTATCGTTATATTGATTTGCTAATATATAAATATTCTCTAATTCTATTTTTCTATTTATTTTATTTAATAAAAATTTTAAAATGTCATAAATGTAATATCTTAATGTTTTATTTTTACTTTCTTTGCATATTTGTTTTTCGTATTTTTTTAAATCTTTTGAAAGTATTATCTGTGCTTTTCTATTTTTTTCTATTATTTTTCTTATTTTATCTATATTTTTTACTTTTGGGATAATATATAATATATGGCTTTTATCTAATTCTTTTTCTACTATTATATTAAATATTTTCTTTAATTTTATTATAATATTTTTTATCCATATGGGCCTGTCTATATTCTTTATAAGCTCCTCATCTCTTTTTGTTTCTTTAATATATATATACATAAAAATCACCTAGCAAATTATATGTTGGTGATTTTTACTTTATTCATTTAATTAATTTTCTTCACTTAACTCATTTGAAATAACATTCCACAAACTCGATGATTCAAAATCTTTTTGCCAATATGCTGCTCCTGCTAATTCATATTTTTTCATAAGAGCAAATTTTTCTTTAAGAGAATTTTCATCTTCTATCCACATTTTATATGTTACTCCATTATCATTGTATTCTATATAATATTGTTTTAAATCATCATTCCATGTTTTTTGAACTCCAACAGGTATTTTAGAATTTATATTTTTCATATATATTACAGTACTTGTTGCTTTATCACCTGTTTCTTTCCATAATCTTGTATAGAAAGGCATTGCTAAAATTAATTTTTCTTTGTCTACTTCTTCTCTATCTATGAATTTTTTAATGTTTACTTCTACCCAATCGGCTCCTGCTGTTGTTCCTGCAGTTGTAGATGATATTCCATATTGGTCATATCCCATAAATATTATATAATCTGCAACTTGTGCTATTTTATTTCTATTGTAACATAAAGACCAATTTGCACTTCCGTCTGGTGCTGTTACATCAACAGAAAGCACTTTTCCAAGTTCTTTTAAACGTGGTGCAAGTTCTATTATAAATTGAGAAAACATATCTTTATCTGATTCATACATATATTCAAAGTCTATATTAATTCCGTCTAAATTATATGTGTTTGCAAGATCTAAAATATTGTTTATTAATTTTTCTCTTAATTTATAATCGTTTAATATTTCTGATGTAGTGTCTTTAAATCCTTCATTTTGTACCATTGCCCATATTTTATATCCATTATTATGAGCCCAATTTATATAGTTCATTCCTGAACTTCCTATTTTTGTTACAATTTCTCCTTGTCCTTCATCTTTTAAAGCTGCAAAAGATGGTGAAACTACATTAATTCCATTGATATTTTCTGTTCTTTGTGGTGCACTATTTGTAAAATAATCCCATACTAAACTTATTTTTCCTTCTATTTGAGAAGTTTTTGTCATTTCTTCCCTTGCACTATAAATATTTGCAACATCTTTTAAATATCCTATATTACCTTTAGAAGTTCTTACTTTATACCATCCGTCTTCTTCAGAAATTACAATTACACTTTCACCTTTTTTTACTTTGTCTACACTTTTTGAAAATATGGTTGGTTTGTACTTTACTGTTGCATCTTTTGAGCTATTGCCCATTTTTTGCTCTTTGTTTAAAGAATCTATTGTCACAATTTTAGAGTTTTCTGAATATTTTACTTCTATATTATATACGTTATTCATTTCTGATATTGGCAAATAATATGTTTCGTCTTCATTTAATATTGTTGCATATATATTTGTTTTTGAACCGTTTACATACATTTCTCTTTTGTCTGTTTTTATTGTAGCAACCTTAGTTTCTGAAGTTGTTATTATTTGATTATATTGTTTGTCGTAATATATGTCTCCATCAAAGAAATTTTTTATATCTTCAAATGAAACATATACAACCTCATTTTCATCTACTTTTATTTCATGTTTTAATCTTTTTGTGATATTACTATTATTTATTATTAAATTAATTCCAGATTGTTTATCTCTAATATAATTTGGTGCTATATTTATTACAATAGAAGTTATTATTAGAAATAATACTACTGTTATTATTTTTAATAACTTATTATCTTTCATTTTTACTTTTTCTTTACTTCTTTTGGCTCTCATTTATGAACTTTCTCCTTTTATTTAATTTTCATTAATACTATATCATAAAATAAAAAAATAGTGAATATTTTTGTCGAATAATTAAGAATTTTTATTTCACTAATTCTTACAATTTTGTATAAAATAGAATTTTTAGGAAATTATAAATTTAGTATATAAAAAAACGGAGGTTGATTTTAATTATGGAAAAACATATTATTGTTACTGGTTCTTCTACAGTATCTTGGAAAGACGCTATTATTCAAACAGTTGCTGAAGCTTCTAAAACTATTGATTATATAACATCTGTAAAAATAATAGAGCAACGTGCTAAAGTTAGTGGTAAAAAGTTAATTGAATACTATGTAGATTTAGATTTAAGTTTTACTATTGACCGTGATAGAGACTAGAAAGGATGTGATATTATGAATGAAAACCCATTAGAGAATCCACAAAAATACAGTGATTATGTGGATAAAAAGTCACCTAATTCACCTATTCTTAAGAATTGTTTTAATGCCTTTTGGGTTGGAGGTTTAATATGTTCTATTGGACAAATTATATTTGATTTTTGTGAATTTAAAGGCTTAGATACACAGTCTTGCAATACTGTTGTTGCAATAGTGTTAATTGGTATTGCTGCCTTTTTAACTGGTCTTAATATATTTAATAAAATAGGAAAATTTGCAGGAGCAGGTTCTTTAGTTCCTATTACAGGTTTCGCAAACTCTATAGTTTCACCTGCAATAGAATACAAATCTGAAGGTTATATTATGGGAGTTGGAGGAAAAATGTTTACAATTGCAGGACCAGTTCTTGTATTTGGTATTTCTTCTTCTGTAATAATAGGAATTATTGCAACACTGTTTGCTCATTAATGAAAGGATGATAAATTTGAATAAAATAGGTAAACAAACTATAAAATTTGATGTACCACCGACTATTACTGAAGTCGCATCTATTGTTGGTCCTAAAGAATCTGAAGGACCTCTTGCTAAATATTTCGATAAATGTTTAGATGATGAATTCTGGGGAGAAAAAAGTTGGGAAAAAGCTGAAAGTAAAATAATTAAAGAAACTGTAAATATGGCTATTGCAAAATCTAATATTCCTACTACTGATATTGATTTTTGTTTTGCTGGAGACTTATTAAATCAATGTATTTCTTCTAGTTTTGGACTTAGAGAAATTAATATTCCATTCTTTGGTGTCTTCGGTGCTTGTTCTACTTTTGTTGAAAGTATGTGCTTAGGAAGTGTATTTATAGATGCTGGTGCTGCTAGAAACGTTCTTTGCTCTACTTCAAGTCACTTTTGTAGTGCTGAAAAACAATTTAGATTTCCACTTGAACTTGGTAACCAAAGACCTCAAACTTCTCAATGGACTGTAACTGGTTCTGGTGCTGCTGTTTTATCTGCAAGTGGAAATGGACCATATATAACACATATTACACCTGGTAAAATTGTAGATATGGGACTTAAAGATGCAAATAACATGGGAGCCGCTATGGCACCTGCTGCTTTTGACACCTTAATTACTCATTTTGAAGATACTGGTAGAACTCCAAGTTATTATGACTTAATTCTTACAGGTGATTTAGGTTATATTGGTAAAGATATTCTTAAAGATTTATCTAAAACAAAAGGCTATAATATAAACTCTAATTATAATGATTGTGGTGTTTTAATTTTTGATAAATCTACACAAGATACACACTCTGGTGGCAGTGGCTGTGCTTGTATTGGTACTGTTTTTTCTGGTTACATCTATAAGCAATTGCAAGAAAAGAAAATTAACAAAGTACTTTTAATTGCAACTGGTGCACTTACAAATGCAACTACTAGCCAACAAGGTGAAAGTATACCAGGAATTGCACATGCAATTGCTATTGAAAATTAGTGAAAGGAGTATATGACATGGAATTTTTACAAAGTATAGACTGGATGCAATTGCTTCGCTGTTTTGTTGTTGGTGGAATAATTTGTATTATTGGTCAAATTTTAATAGATAAAACAAAACTTACACCCGCTAGAATTCTTGTACTATTTGTTACTGTTGGTGCTATTCTTGGTGGACTTGGTATTTACAAATATATTATTGACTTTGCTGGTTGCGGTGCTACTGTCCCTCTTACTGGTTTTGGTGCAAATCTTGCTAAAGGAGCCATAGAAGCAGTTGGAGAAATGGGGTTAATAGGAGCTTTTGTTGGAGGTGTAAAAGCTGCCGCTGGTGGAATTGCCGCAGCTGTATTCTTTGGATACTTAGCATCTTTAATTGCTAAACCAAAAATAAAAAAACAATAACTATAAAATATAAAAATAGTTTATAAAATAATAATATAAAAAAATATAATAACTATAAAACTATTAATATTAACGACAAATATATAAAATAGTCATTTATACAAAAGAAGAATTTAAGAAATTCAATTACAGCTCTTACTGTTTTAGGTTTCTTAAATTCTTTTTATTATTAATATTGTGTTTTAGTTTATGATTGAATAAATTATTTTATTCAAAAATTTTCCATCTTCAATTTTCCCATTTTTTAAGACAGCTTCTCTTTTCATTCCAACTTTTTCTAATATAGGAGATCTTAATTCTTCTATGTTTGAGTAATATGTAGAAGAAATTACATTCATTTTCTTTTCTTCAAAACAATAATTTATTATTTCTTTAATAGCTTCCTCTGATATTTCTTTTCCCCACCATTTTTTTCCTATTGCCCATGTTAATTTACAAGTTTTATTATTCTCTGAAATTTCATAAATTCTTATAAAACCTATTGGCTCCATATTTTCTTTTAAAACTATAGCCCATGTACATACATCTTCATTTTCTCCACCCAGTCCTCTTTTTATTATTTCCTTAGTTTCCTCTACACTTGAATGTACACAAAAATCAGTTTTTTCTGCGATTTCTTCTACTCCAGCCCAATTTTTATAAGCTTTTTTTGCATCTTCTATTACAAATTCTCTCAATATTACATTTTTTGTTTCTATTTTTTTCATATTACATCCTCCCATTTTCTACTTTATGTGTTATTACATCATATTAATTTATTTTTTAATAATCTCCACATATTTTTTTGAAACAAATTTCTAAAAATTATATAATTATTCTTTTTTACAAAATCAAAAAGAAAGCAAAAAATTGTCATAAGGTATGTAAAAATAATTAGTAAAAAAGAAAAACTAGACTCATATTTTCTAATTTTTCTCCTTTTTACTTATTTTTCTATTTTATTAAAGTTATTACTAGTGTTATTAATATTATTCCTTTGTTTTTCTTATTGTATTACATCAACCAAATTTGTCTTATCCATTCCTTCTAAATTATAATAAGTATTTGGCGTAGTTCCCATTATAACCGTTTCTGTTAAAAGTACTTGATTTGATATTTTTTCTTCTATTGTTTCAAATGGCGTTAATATTATAACATTGCAGTCAACTTGAAGATATAATCTATGTAATGTTTGATTTATTCCTGCATTTTCAAACTCTGATTTCAAATCCGTATCTAAGTTTCCTATTGATTCTATTTTGATTTTTAAATTAGGACCTCTTCCTGATAGTGTTTTTACTCCTGTTAATGTTCCAAGCCTTAAATTAAAAGAATTGTTTTCTTCTTTTTCTAGTTCTTTTTGTATTAGTATTGGTATATCTGAAATAATTTCATTAATTGTTATTACATTTGCACTAATCATAGAAATATTTCCATTAGAATCTTTTACAATATTGCATAATTCATCATAATTATATCTAGACATTACTTTTGTTGCTTGCTCATTAGAAATAATTGTTGCAATTGACTTTGCTCTTGTTATGCATTGAGCCTTTAATATTGGTTCTATTGCTTCTATTATTTTCATAGCAGTTATTATTGCTATAATTAAAATCATTATTATTTTTATAAATTTTATTATTTTATTATTTTTTTCTCTATTATAGTTAATTGCTTTTGAATTTTTAAATTTATAAAATATACTAATATTTAATTTTGGTAAAAGTAATCTCCTTCTTGAATAAATTTTATCCATAATCTCTCCTCTATTTTATTATATTAGTATATATGCGTTTTGTTTACAAAAAGGTAATAGAATCAACTTAACTTGATACATAAATTTTGTTAATAGAAAAGGACGTTTTATTTAATTGTAATAAAACGTCTCTTTCTATATTAAACTTTATCTTGGTATAAATAGCTGCTGACCTATTTGTAGGTTTCTTTCATCTTCTATGTTATTTAATAATTTTATTGCATCCACTGTACTCTTATATTTTTTAGCTATTTTCCATAAAGTATCTCCTGGTTTTACAAAATAAATTATTACACTGTATCTTTCTATATTTCTATTTTCTTCAATTTCTATTTCTTGTATTATATTTATATCTTCGTTTCTAAATGCGTCTACTGTAATATTTAAATCTATTTTTGTGTCTATTCCTCCGTCTGGCATTATTACAAAATCATTCATTCCTGCCTCTATGTTTGTGTTTACTCTAAAATTTTGGTCTATATCTGGGCAGCTCATACCATATTCAAATGGTATTGTTATGCTTCTCATGTCTATTTTTGCATTGTTATCTGAGGCAAATATGAATTTTGCTTCTACTTCACCTTGAAATACTATTTTATCTTTTAATATGCTTTTGTCTACTATATATGGTCTGATGTCTACATCGTAAATTCTTCCATTTCCTATTTCAGGAATTGTTTCTTTTTCTCTTATTGAACACATATCTCTAAATTGAACTTTATTTGACATTGCTTTTACAATTCTTTGTTTATAAGCTAAATCCATACTTGGACTGTATAAATCTTGTATCATATCTAGTGATTTCTTTTGGTATACTAATGTATTTACTTCTATTTCTATCTCTACATAAATAGAATGTTCTTCTATGCTGTTTGGTTTTAAAAGCATATTTTTTATCTCGTATTTGACCTCGCATAAGTTTTCATCTGATACGTCTGGCATATCTATAAATCCCATTATTGGTATTGTTGCTAACTTTGTACATATTCTGTTATCACTAGTTAAATACATTATTTTTACTTCTGTATCTGCTTTTACTAAAATTTTATTGTAGCTTACCTTTGTTTCGCTGTTTTTTATTTCTACATTTACCTTCATAATTTCTGAAAGTTCATCTATGTTATCTATTATAACTGTATCTTTTGCATAAACTTTTGTATTTCCTGTTCCTAGTAGAGAATCTATTACGAAATTTTTTGTTAATAATTGTATATCATTTACATTTTTAATTTCATTCATAAATTCTACATCTTCATTTGAGTATGCTTTTAAGTCGATGTCTAGTATTGCCCTTACATTTATTTTTCTTCCGTTTAACACTCTACATTCAATTTGCTTTATACAAATATTACTATCCACAAACATTCCTACTCTTAGTGCACCAAAATCTATTGTTTGTGAAAAGTCTAAACTTGTATTTAAGCTTCTTACTGCCATTTGCTCATCATCTGCTAAATATATGATATATGTATTTATACACCCATCTATTTTTAGCTTTCCATCTAATATTTCCTTTTTATAAATGCATACTGTTCCTTGTGTATTTATTACACTTAAAATATCTGGCTTTATATCCGGAACTACAAAATCCTCTTCTATAATAGCAGTATCTGTTTTTTGTCCTATCATTTGGTTGATGCATAGTGTTTGCTTTGCAGTGTCTACTGACATAACAATATACCTCCTTCTAAAATCTCTTATCTAATGTATATTGTACGGGCATAAAAAAAATTCCTAAAAACAGGAATTTTTTTATTATATATTTCTTTTGTTATTTTTATCTTATAGCTTTGCACTTACTGTTGCTGGGATTTCTAATCTATTATAACTTTCTCCATCAAATACTTCTAATTGAACTGTATTTGTTAATAAGTCCTTATAACTATAAGAAACGTCTCTTTCGTTACCTTCATATTTCACTGTAAAAACTTCAGGATAGGCTTTTTGTATAGTTGCTTCTTTTTCAAAAGTTTTATTTCTAGTAAGTACACCTTTAACTATAACTTTTTTACCAGTAATTTCTCCTATATTAGTTTTCATATTTGCTATATCACTTTTGCAAATCATAACTACCACCTACTCTCTTAAAGATAGGCTTATTCTATCATAAGTATACTTTTTTGTCAAAATAAATCATCTTCTGTCATTTTCTGTACTCTAGTATTTTCAAGCATTTAGCGGTTTATATTACAGTTGTATTACAATATCATTACAAATGTGTAATTTAAGTTCTTAAACGCTTATATTTAGCTTATTATAGTTATTATTTTCTTTCCAGTAGAACCTATTCCATCTACACCATCTCTCCCGTCTCTTAGCTCTTCTTCTATATCTTTTATTGTTAAGTATTTTGTATTTTCTGTCATTGCAATTCTTTCTGCAACAATTAATGGATCTATAAAATCTATCATTATTCTTTTGGGAGATGATGCAAAATTTGCACCTGCTGACATTATTGCTTCATAATAACTTTGACATGCTCCTGCAAAAATTGCTATATCTTTTGAATTTGCTTTTGCCCACGCTCTAGCAACGTTTACTGTTTTTATAAAGTGCCTTGAATTTCTGTAATTATATACATCGTTAAATGCTGTTCCTTTTTTTATCATTCCGTCGTGTCCTGTAATTACTAATATATCTGGTCTATATTTATCAAGAAGGCTTTTTACAACTAATGCCTGCTTATTTTCTGGAATATTTTTTACAACTGCATTTAAACCAAGGCTTTTATAATATTTACTAGACTTATCTGCATATCTTTTGTCTCCATCTAAATGAAGAATTTTACCTGTGTATATTACTTTTGAACTTCTTTTTTCATCAATTAAATTTTTTAATTTTCTTGTGTTTTTTATTCTATACTGCTCATCTTTTGAACACTTTTCTATTCTTTTTGATATTTTTTCTTCTATACTTCTCATTCGCTTTGTAACTGTTCTTTTGTCCATAATTTCTAAATCTTCTGGCGGACTATCTGCCTCTATTCTTTCTGTAACTCCTTTTAATATATATATATAATTATTGCTTGTCTTTATTATATCTGTAATTTCAAAAATTACATCTTTATTATATGAAATTCTTCCTACAAACTCTCCTTTTTTTAAATTATTCATAATATCACCTCATATGTTTTCTATTATATGATATGTCGTTTTTTGTAATATTGTGAAAAATATTAGGAAAGCTTTAGGAAAATCTTAAATTTATATCCAATTTTTAAAAGCGGAACTAAATGGGTCAGGCCCATTTAGTTCCGCTTCTTTTATCCTGCTTTATCTTCTTTCATATGACTATATTTTAACTTTGTAGCCATTCCTCCTCTTATGTGTCTTTCTGCTTTATTTTCATCTAAAATTTCTCTTACTTCTGCTGCAAGTACTGGATTTATTTTTAATATCCTTTCACTTAAGTCTTTGTGTACTGTTGATTTACTAACACCAAATCTTTTCGCTGCTCCCCTTACAGTATCTTTTGAATCTATAATATAGTGTGCAAGTTCTATAGCACGTTCTTCTATTGAGTAACCTTTCATAAAGAAAACCTCCATAAGAATACTTTTGTTTAATTGTATTCTTATGGAGGTTGTATTATACCTTATTTTTATATAAATGAACTATGCTTTTTAAATAAATTATCTGTATTATATTTCTTTTGTTTTTCTTCTTTATTTATATTACTACAAATTCTATCAGATTTGTTTCAAAAACATTTTTTCTTCTTTATACCACTTAGCAAATTCTCTCATTGCATCTATTGAACCATAAGCTTTTCTATTTGCTCTTTCTTCATCTGTCATTTGTGCTAAAGTTTTTTCATAACCAAAAGGTTTATATATGTACCATAAATCTGACCATTTTCTATCTGTATCATTTCCTAATATTTGCTTGGCTAATGTTCCTTCATGTTTTCCCATAAATTGATATACTTCTTTTCCATCATAATATGATAAACATTCTGTGAATCTACATTTTCTATTTTCTTTTCCTTCCATAAGTTTTAATATTCCTTCTAGTCCTATTGTTTCTAATGCAAAATTTACAAATGCTCTTGGGAAACCTTTTAATTCATCTATCCAAAATCCACAATCTAATGAAATGCAAGGCTTATTTACTAGTTTATATGCTTCCATTACTTTATATTTTGATATGTATTTAATATCATCACTTCTTGGTTCTTCCAATTCATATTCAAATATCTTAAAATTTACTTGCTCTAATTGTCTTTTAGCTGACTCTATTTTTCCCTTGTTATGTGTTACAAATATTACTTCTTCCATCCTTTTTTCTCCTTTACAATATACTTTTTAATTCTATTACATCATTTATGAATAATTTTATCATATATTTAGGAAATATATTTTTCACAATTACTTTTTTATTAAATTTTCATCATATTTATCTTGTAAAACTTTATATTCTAAAATATTTTCTAATTTAAATAATCTGATTTCTTTTCTTAATTCGCAAAATGCTGCTACATACCATTTATTAATATAGCAAAAAAGTTCTGCTGGATGTATTATTCTTTCTGTAATTCCAGAGTTTATAGACTTATACTTAATTTCTACCTTTTTCTTTTCTTTAATTGCTTTTTTTATTATTATATACATTTCTTCTTTTACAGTATCTTCTAATTTTAGAAAGTCACTTTCGTTTTCCAACATATATCCGCCATATTTTCCTGTTGTTGATTTTAAATATATTCCTGCTTGTTCTAATTCTAGTTTATATTGTCTTACCATTCTTTCAGATATTTCTAATTTTTCAGATAAGTTTTGAATACTATGTATTTTTCCGTCTTTAAGTATTTGTAACATATTAAGCATATTAGCAACTTTGCTCATTTTTCCACCTCTTTTTAACCAAAAATTTGTAATATAAATTTAATTTTGTTATATGTTTTTCGTATATAAACTTCGTTTTTTATAAAAAACATACTTGTTTTTCTAAATTTTTATATTTAAACTATATCATAAGACTCAAAAAAATAAAAGTATTTTTTCTAAAAGGCACTCTTCATTTATAATTCATTTATGATAAAAGGCACACTTTATTCCTATAAAAAAATACTTTTATTTTTTTACTTATTTAAAATATAAACAGCAATATTTAAGTATGATGCAAATATTATCCATAATAGATACGGAATTTGCAATATTCCTGCTATTTTATTTTTATTATAAAATTTTATTATCATTAAAATAACTAATATAGCAAGCATTATAATCCATATAAAAGCAAACAATCTCCATTTTAAAGAAAAGAAAAATATCGACCACAATGCATTTACTGCTAATTGAATATAATATATTCTATTTACTTGTCTATCTGTTAAATTTTTGCTTTTTAAAATTCCATATGATACTCCCATTAGAATATACAAAATAGTCCATACTATTGGAAAAATTGCACTAGGTGGAGCTAAAAATGGCTTTTGTAAATTATTATAATCAATAGATTTAGATATAATAATTCCAACTATTCCACCTATAATTACAGGTATTAATATTGACTTTAAATAAATTTTTAGTTTGTTCATTTTTTCACCTCTAGTTATATTTTATGTATTAATTTTTATATTATAACTAGGGATTTTTTATTTCTACTTTTTTTCTCTTAATTTATATTTATTCAAATTTTGTACTGTCGCAAAGCCACCCTTTTCATTTACTTTTTCTAAAAATATTATTCCATCTAAATGGTCGCACTCGTGTTGTACCAGCCTTGCAAAAAATCCACTTATTTCTTTTACTATCTTCTCTCCTTCTTCATTGTAATAAGTTAATTCTATATTTTTATATCTTTCTACTCTGCCTCTTATCTGTGGCACACTCATACAACCTTCATATTGTATGTCTGTATCTTCTAATATTTTCTTCCAACTAGGATTTATCATCACTGTAATTGGTATTTCTTCTGCTTCATTGTACTGTATTTTTTCTTTTTTAGCGCCTACTACAATAATTCTTTTATTTACACCTACTTGAGGTGCAGCAATTCCTAGTCCTGTTCCATACTCTAATGTTGCTTTTAAATCTTCTATTGTTTCTAAAATATCTTTACTTATGTCTTTTATATCTACTTCATCACATCTTTTTTCAAGAACAGGATCTCCTACTTCTCTTACTTTTAAGACTTTTCCCATAATATTCTCCTCTCTAATATGACTATATTTTAATGCCCTATTCATGCCATTCTAATATTTCATCTAAATCTTTTCTAGGTCTTGGCTTAGAACTTTGATCTGGATATCCTATAGAAATTGCTGATATTAATTCCATATTTTCATATCCCACTAATTTTGCTATTAATTCTATTCTTATTTTTTACTTCTTACAACTATTTATAAATTCTTTAAAAATACTATTCATTTTCTTATCTTTTTTATATAGACTTTCTGGATGAAATCTAACTCCTATATAAAACTTTTTATCTTTAGATTCAATAACATCTGGATAACCATCATCACAAAATGCCACTTTATCTAGCATTGGACAATTTTCTATTGTTCTTTTATGTATAGAATTCACCATCATTTCTTCTATTTTTACTATACTATAAAATTTTGAATTTTTATCTATTTTTATACTATGAACATACTTATAAAATGATTTATTATGCTTTTCTGGATTAGGAATTTTATAAGTTGTTCCTCCAAGAGCCCTAGCAATATTATTTTGCCCCGCACATATTCCTAATATAGGTATATCATTATCATAACAGTATTTCGCAATTATACTTTCGTAATTGTCTGTCTCAAGACCTCCTTGTAATACAATTCCATCACATAACTCAATTTGAGCAATTAAATTTTCTTTTTCTTCTTTTGACAAGTTATCTTTAAATTCATCTTTGCTATAGTTAATTTGTTCTTCAGTAGGCAAGATTCCTATTGATATACCTCCGTTATCGAATATTGCTTGTTTTACTTCATCTCCTATAAAAGTATCAATTTTATTTGTTTTGTATGTAGAATAATGTTTCGCTACAATTCCAATAATAGGTTTACGCATATTTCCTCCTTTTTTATATTTCTTCAAAAATATTATGACTCAAATTTTTCATATTCTTTAAAATTTTTCTGTTTTTACAGGGCCTTAATTATTTTAATTAAAAAGTCCTTATTTAGTTTTTATTTTATTAATTTAACGTTATTTTTTAATGTTCCTATTTTTCAAGTTTTCTTCGATGTAGTACTGCTACGCACTCAACATGTTTTCATGAAAAAATTCTTTGTGCTTGTTTAGAATATGTTGAGTGACTTTAAAGCCTTGAAATTATAATAAATCTTGCTACTTTTCTGATAAATTTTAGTAATAACAATAGTTTTAAATTTTAAGGCTTTTTTTGTAAATTATCTTTACTTTGGTTAGATTTTAGTTAGATGTTGTTAGACATAACAGTATGCCTACTATTTATAATATTAAATCTATATATTTTC
>CAKPGD010000006.1 GCA_934154515.1 uncultured Clostridia bacterium | reverse complement strand
TTTAATAATGATTATTCAATAGATAATGTAGATAAAGAAGCAATAGAAATAGTTTTATCTATGCTAGAAGAGAAAGACAAAAGAATAAATCAATTAGAAAATATGAATAAATTTCAAAGCAAAGATATAAAAGAAACAGTAGATTATACATTTGAACTAAATAAATTTTGAAAATAAATCAAAAGAATTATTAAATAAATAAAAGAGCATACTACATCAAAAGAGGTGAAGTAGTATGATAAATCATAAAAAGCAATTTGAAAGAGTAGAGAATACATTTAAAGAATTACAGCAAGAATATAATAATTTTAAGAAAAAAGAATCATACGAGAATAGAAATAAATTTAAACAAAAAGTCGAAAAACATAGAGATGCATTAACAAGATGTATGTTAAGTATTAATAACATATTTTTAAAAGATAAAAAAGAGAAAGAGGTAAGATAATATGGAAAATTTAAAAACAAGAAAAACTATAAGAGAGTGGGAAGTTGAATCAGGTATTAAAGTTAAAAATTCAAAAGGATTTTATGGTCAGAAAAACAAAATATTAAACACAAAATATACAAGAGAAGCATTTTTATTAGGAATAAAAAAATCAATTATTTCTATAACAACTGAAAAAGGTTTAGATTTTATTAATGGACAAGATGTTAAGGACGAGTATTGGAGAAGCTACATAAAAAATAGTGAAAACAGAAGAGAAAGAAATGAAAGGAGAAGAAGATGGTAGATGAACATTTATTAAGTCAAATAAATTCAATTAATGTAGAAATTAAAGATTTAAGAAAAAGATTAGAAAAAATAGAAAACAAAGAAACTAAAAATGTACAAGATAGCGTTAAAGGAAGTAGTTCAACATATCCATATATACAACATACGTGTGTTATATCAGGAGTGGAAAATAATATAAAAGATAAAAGAACAAAAAATAAATATAAAAAAATTATAAAAAGAAAAGAGCAAAAATTGGGTAAATTACTAATTCAAATGGAATATCAACTTAATAGTATAGAAAATAGTGAAATAAGACAAATGTTGAGATTTAGATATCAAGATAATATGACTAATAACGAAATAGCTCAAAAAATGAATCAAATAAAGGAATATAAAAAAGACTATACAGAAGATGGAATTAGAATGCAGTTAAAAAGATTTTTTGAAAAAAATTAAAAAAATTTTAAAAGTGTTCGGTCACGTTCGGTTAAAATGTGCTAATATGTTATTAAGTTAAAATGTAGTTGTTCATATAAATGGACATGCCCAAGACTACGAAAGCTCGATAACTATTATATAGCAATCGAAAGAAAGTAAGACTATATAATAGGAGCTTTAATTTTGATATTAAATAGTACTAGGTATTTAATATAGATACGCATGCTAAGAATGTTTGCCATTACTCCTTTCAAATAAATAGAAAAAAATAAGGTGATCCTAGTTAAGCCTTATTTTTTTATTGCCTTCAAATTTGAATAAATAGTATGCAGAGCATTTGTGGTGGGTGTTTTGCATAGTGTTTAAGCAAAATGAAGGAGAATTTTATATGAAAAATAAAGGAAGTACAATAGCAGGTGAAATAGATATGGAATACAGAATGAAAAAAGTATACGCATGCACAAAATGCATATTTTATGATAGAAAAAATAAAAAATGCAAAGAAAATGTGTGTCAAAACAGAAAGTGGAACAAAACACTATAAAGTAGGAGAAGGTGTTAAAAATGAAATTCTATGATGAAAATTTAGATGAAGAAGAACTAAAAAAAGAATATTTATCTTTAAATTCCAGATGTAAATATAAAACTGCAGAAGAACTTAAATATAAAGTAGAAGAATATTTTTCAACTTGTCATCAAAATAAAAGACCATATACGATTTCTGGACTTGCTTTATGGTTAGGTTTAACAACTGAGACATTAAGAAAATATGAAAAGGTATATGGAGATACAGAGTATGCAGATATAATTAAATTAGCAAAGCAAAGAGTAGAAGAATATGCTGAAAAGTCATTATATGAAAATGGAAAGACTTCAGGAGCAAAGTTTGTACTTGAAAATAATTTTGGGTGGTCTAATAAACAAGATGTAAATATACAAGGTGAGGTAGAATTTGTTAGATTGGAAGATGTGCTATGAAAGTAACGTCTGATTTTTTAATAGATAGAAGAAAAAGACAATGGAATGTACATCATGATATAAAAAAAGACGAAAAGTTTGTATTAGCTGTTGCTTTTGAAATTATTAAAAACAAGCCTTTAAGAGAAGAAATAATAGACAATCCAGAAAAATTAATAGAACTCTGTTTCACTGTAGTAGACAAAGATAAAAAAATAGTTCCATTTTTTATAAATGAAGTACAACACGAATTTATAGATACATTAAATAAAGCAATAGATGATTATGATAAAGGTTTAATAACAAGTATATCTTTATTAGTACTCAAAGGACGTCAACAAGGATTTACAACATTAATTACATCTTATCAATTAGCTGCCACAATTACTCGTTCGAATTTTGAGGGTTTAACATTAGCAGATAAAAGCACAAACTCAGAAAGTATATTTCAAAATAAAGCAAAAACAGTATTCAATAGATTACCAGAAATGCTAAAACCTACAGAAAAGTATAATTCTAAAAGACAATTATTATTTGAAAAATTAAATAGTAGTTGGAGTATAGATACAGCAACTAAAGAGGTTGGTCGTTCAAGAACGATCAATTTTTTTCATGGCTCAGAATGCGCATTTTGGAAAGATGGAATCTCAAACATTCAAGCTTCATTAGGAGAAACATTTACTAAAAATGCTATAAAAATTTATGAAAGTACAGCAAATGGATTTAACGATTATAGAACAATGTGGAAGTCAGGAGAACATATAAATTGCTTTTATCAATGGTGGAAAACAAAAGAATATAGATTGAACTTTGAAACAAAAAATATGAGAACGAAATTTCTAAATGATATAGATAGAAAGGCAGGCTGGATTTATGAAAGATTAAAATGGCTGAGAGATGAAAAGAAATTAGATGAAAATCAATTATATTGGTATTTTAAGAAATATCAAAGCTATATAGATAAAGAATTGATTAAACAAGAATATCCATGCACAGAAGATGAGGCATTTATTGCATCAGGAAAATGTTTCTTTAATACAGAAGTAATTATTCAAAGAATAAATGAAATAGAACAAGTAAGAAATAATGGAGTATTAGAGGTAGGATATTTTGATTATGAAATAAAAATAAAAAACAATAAAAAACAGATAACAAATATTAAATGGGTTAATGATTCAACAGGTCCTATAAAAATACTTAAAAGACCACAAAATAAAATTCCTTACGTTCTAGGTGGAGATACTGCAGGAGACGGAAGCGACTTTTTTACAGGTACTGTAATAGACAATACTACAGGAAAAATAGTAGCAGTTCTAAAACATGAAAAAGATGAGACATATTATACAAGACAAATATACTGTTTAGGAAAATATTACAATACTGCTCTTATTGGTTTAGAAGTTAATTATAGTACATATCCAACAAAAATGTTAGCAGAAGAATATGAATATCAAAACTTATATGTAAGAGAAAAAGAAGATGATTTTACAGGAAGAATGGATAAAAAGTATGGATTTAGAACAGATAGAGATACAAGACCTTTAATATTAGCAGAATTACAAAGAATTATGTATGAAGAAATAGAAAAAATAACAGATATTGAAATATTAAAAGAAGCATTGACTTTTATTAAAAATGAAAAAGGAAGACCAGAAGCTCAGGAAGGAAGTCATGATGATTTAATAATGTGTACAGCAATAACTTATTATATAAGAAATCAACAAGATAGAAAGATAAAAACAGAAAGAAAAATAAAACAAGAAGATGATTTCTTTGAATTTACGCAAGAAAAATTAAGTACAGATTATGGAGAAGACATAGTAGTAATATAGGAGGTAATTATGAAAAAGAGAGTTTTTAGAGAAAGATATAATAATGTTGAAGAACCAACAATAGAAGAAGTTAAGAAAGTAACTATTAAAGATAAGAAGAAAGCAACAGCTCAGAAGAAAGTAACAAAGAAAGCAACAGCTCAGAAGAAAGTAACAAAGAAAGCAACAAGTAAAAAGGAGAAGAAGTAATGAAAGATATTATTTTAGTTTTTATAGTAGGTGTTTTAAACCTACTATCTTTTTATGTAGGAACAAAAAGTAAAAATAAAAATATAGAAACAAAAGAAATACAAATAAATCCGATAAAAGCTTATAAAACTTATAAAGAAAATAAAGAACTAAATGAGGAGAAAGAAAAATTTATAAAGGAACAAGAACAAACTAGAATCATGATAGAAAATATTGAAAATTATGATGGAACAGAAATGGGACAAAAAGATATTCCAGTATAGAATAGGAGAAAAGTATGAATTTAGAAGAATTAAGGGAAACAGATATATGGCAATTATATTCTCAATCTCAAAATTATGCTAGAAGAATAAATATGTATACAGATACGGACAGAAATTTTAGAATGTATAATGGAAACCAATGGGAAGGTTTAAAGATATCTGGAATTGAGCCAGTACAACTTAATTTTATAAGACCAATTGTAAGATATAAAGTAGGAAGCATAAATCAAAATTTATGGGCTATTCATTTTTCAAGTGAAAATTTCGAAAATAGAGAGTTTATAAAAACTGCAAATAAGGTATGTGAATTATTAAACAAGAAAGTTAGTAAGATATGGGAAAAGGATTTTATGGACTATAAAATAAGAGAAATATCTAAAAATAGTGCTATAAATGATGAATGTCCAGTTTATATTAACTATGATAAAGAAAAAGGAATACCTTCTTTAGAAATATTATCTAAAAATGATATTTACTATGGAAATGAAAATAATTCAGATATTCAATCACAACCTTATATCTTAATAAAACAAAGAAAATCTGTAATAGAAGTAAGAAGAATAGCAGAACAAGAGGGAATCTCTAAAGAAGAACAAGAAAAAATTATAGGAGACACCGAAAACTTTGAAGAATCAGGGGAAGCAGCTAAATATGAGAAGGATAATAATTGTACAATAATAACTAAATTATATAGATATAATGGAAAAATACACTATTCAAAAGCCACAAGATATGTAGATATAAAGAAAGATACAAATAGTGGATTAAGTTATTTTCCTGTGGAACATATGCTATGGGAAGAAAAAGAAGGTTCAGCAAGAGGCGAAGGTGAAGTAAGAAATTTAACAGCTAATCAACTTGAAGTAAATAAAACTTTAATGAGAAGAGCATTAGTTGCTAAAAACACAGCATATCCTCAAAAAATCGTAAAAATAGATAATATTCAAAATCCAAAAGCAGTAGACACTGTAGGAGGAACAATAAAAGTTATAGGTAAAGATGTAGATGATGTTAAAAAAGCGTTTTCTTCTACTACGCCTGCACAAATGAGTACAGATGTTAAACAGTTACAACAAGATTTGATAGATATTTCTAGAGCACTAGCTGGAGCAAGTGATGCAGCAGCTGGTGATACAAAACCAGATCAAGCATCTGGAAAAGCAATTTTAGCAGTACAACAGGCATCACAGTTACCACTAGTAGAACAATTAAGTAATTTAAAAAGATTTGTAGAAGGAATAGCTAGAATTTACTTAGATATGTTAATTACATATAACCCTAATGGAATGAAGTTAGAGGAAGAAGTAGTAGATCCAACTACAGGAGAAAAAATTACTCAATTAGTAGAAGTACCAGGAACAGTATTACAAGAGTTACAAGCTACAGTTAAAGTAGATATAACACCTAAAAGTTCATATGATAAATATGCTCAAGAATTATCTTTAGAAAATTTATTAAAGGGTGGATATTTTAGTCCTCAAAAAATACCAGAATTAAAATTATATGTAAAAGCATTACCAGATGATAGTACAATGCCTAAACAAACATTATTAGAAATAATAGAAGATTCAGAACAAGAACAACTGAAAATTGCACAAATAAAAGCACGTTCACAAATGATGATACAAAATGCAACAAATTTTATTAATAATGATGTAGATACGCAAGTAGCACAAATAAATGAAAGTGCTCAACCAGTAAACGTGGCGTAAGAATCAATTTAAAACGTTTTTTATTTTAAAGACATAAAAGTATATGTCTATTTTTTATGCCCAAACCATGTGTAAGGCTTAAAACTGCTATCAAGTGTCTATAGTCTACTGGACTTAAAACAGGAGAAAAAAATGGAAAATGATGAAAATGAATTAATCGTAAAAGATGATGAAGAGTTAGAACAAACTAACGAAACTGAAAATGTAGATACACAAACTACAGAAGAAAATGTGGAACAAACAGATACAGAAGTAGAAAACACTTCAGAAACTGGAAAAGAGCAAAAGAAAACTCTAGCAGAATTATTAAAAGAAAATCCAGATTTACAAGAAGAATTTAATGCAACAATGAAAAGAAGATTAAACAGACAAAAAGATAGCATTAATAGAGAATATGAAGAAAAATATGGGGATTTTGAAAGGACTTTACAATTAGGTCTTGGAACAGAAAATTTTGAAGAAAGCAAAAAGAAATTAACAGATTTCTATAAGGAGCAAGGAATTCAAATACAAGAAGCTCCTAAATATTCTGATAGAGATTTAGAAATGTTAGCTAAAGCAGAAGCAAGTGAAATTATATCTTCAGGATATGAAGATATAGTTGATGAAGTAGAACGTTTAGCTGATAAAGGCGTAGATAAAATGACAAAAAGAGAAAAATTAGTTTTTCAACAATTAGCTGAAGAACGTAAAAAGCAAGAATCAATAAGAGAACTTGCTGCAATAGGAGTAGATAAAGTAAAACTTGAAGATAAAAAGTTTATAGATTTTGCTAAAATGTTAAATCCAAATTTATCTACTAAAGAAAAATACGAAATGTATTTAAAATTAAATCCTAAGGAAACACCAGAACCTATAGGAAGTATGAAAAATGAATTAAATAAGAAAGAAAAAGTGAAAGAGTTTTATACACCAGAAGAAGCAAGAAAGTTTACTGAAGAAGATTTGAAAAATAATCCTTCCTTAGAGGAAGCAATAGAACGTTCAATGCAGAAATGGTAAAAAAACTCTGTTATAGGAGGTAAAAATTATGTCAATAACAAATTTCCAACAAACAATTTGGAGTAGAAAATTTAACAAAGCACTAGATAAAATAACATCATTAAGAAATCATTGTAGTTTTAAACATGATGCAGAATCAAAAAATGCAAAAGAGATAAAAATCTTAAATGTAACTAGACCAACAATTAGAACATACGTACCAGGAACAGCACTAACAAGAGAAGGTGCTACAGATGGAAGTATGACATTAAAAATTGATCAATATAAATATTTCGATTTTGAAGTAGAAGATATTGATAAAGCTCAATCTGTTCCAGGCCTAATGGAAGAATTAGCAGATGAAGCTACAAAAGGGCTAGTACAAGAAGGAGACAAATATGTAGCATCTTTAGTTAAAGCTGGAGTTGAATCAAGTTCAAATCCATTAGCACAAAGTTCAAGTGTTATAACACTATCAAAATCAAATGCAGTAAGAAGTGTAGAAGATGGATTCGCAAAATTATATGAAAACGATTGTAAAGTTACAGATACATATTATTTAGAAATAGCTCCAAAACCATTTACAATTTATAGAGAGGCTTTAACAGAATTATCAACAGATAATCCTGAAATCTTAAAGAAAGGTGCTGTAGGTAAAATTAATAATGCTTATGTTTGCATTGAAAACTTATTACCAACAGGAAAAGCTTCAAGTTCATCTTTATCAGATGATGTATACTACAACATTTTAAGAACAAATAAAGCTATAGATTTTGTTGAACAAATCAATAAAGTTGAAGCATATAGACCTCAAGATGCATTTAGTGATGCATTAAAAGGACTATATACATTTGGTGCTTTAATTACAAGACCAGAAGAAATCTATGTAATAAAAACAGCAATGTAGAAAAAGAGGGAGAAATCCCTCTTATATATTTTGGAATAGTGAAATGGTATCACACAAGACTTTGACTCTTGTATTATTAGTTCGAATCTAATTTCCAAAGCCAGTAAATATATGGGAGGATAAAAATATGGAAGAAAATGAATTATTTATTATTAAACCAAGTTTAAAACAATATTATGGAAGAACGATAAAAAAAGAAATGGAATTTGATGAATATACAGAAGATAAAACAGTTCATCAAACCTTAAAAGATTTAGTACTAACTACTGAAATAAATAAAGAAACAGAATTTAATGGAATTAAATCAATAGAAAAGAGTGTATTATCACAAGAATTACCAGAAGGTACAATTCTAATTTGGAATGAACAATTAGGATATATAATACCAGACAGGCAGGTTTATAAAATGAAAGAATTAAAGGAAGAAATTACTCAAATAGAAAAAATATATAAAGGAGAGTAAATAAATTATGACTCTAATAGAAATGAAGAAAAAAGTATTAAAAATGATAGAAGAAATTAGTACAGATGCGACAAAATTAACAGATGATATAGATATACAAAATAAAATTAATGATGTTACTAATCAAGTAATGTTTGAATTATGTAGAATTAAGAAAATTCCAGCATATGAAAAAATAAAAGTAAAAGAAAATCAAGAGTTAGAGTTACAAAGTGATTTAGATAATTTCTATCAATTAGAAACTATTAAAGATGTAAAATATGCTAGCTATGGAAATTTAATAATATTTGAAGAAGATGGAGAAGCAAAAATATTTTATTATAAATATCCTAAAAGAATAACTGAGAATAATGCAGAAAAATATAAATTTGAATTAACAGATGATGTACTTGAAATTATGCCTTATGGAATAGCAGCAGATTTATTAAAAAGTGATGTTTCAAGTAATTATGGACAAGTATATGCAAATAGATATACTGAGCTAAAGCAAGGATTAGATCCAAGATATGGAATAGGAAGTATGTATGTAGAAGGTGGAATAGATGTCTAATAACGATAGTGGAGATTTAATAACTAGGTTATATTCTAATTTTAGAGGGGTAGATTTTAGTGGTGATGATGTAGCTTTATACAGAAGTCCTGATGCATTAAATATGTGGAAAAATTATAGAAATTTAGGTAAAAGTATAGAAAGTAGACCAGATATAGAATTGTTTAAACAACTGACAAATACTATATATGGTCTATTTTTTTATACTATAAATACTATAGAACACATGATAATTCATTGTGGAGTCTCTTTATTTGACTTTAATATGAATACAAAAGAAATAAAAACTATAAAAGTTACAGGAATGAATCCAAGAAAAAGTGAAAGTTTTATATATAACAATATTTTTTATATTAAAGATGGAATAAATTATTTAGAATATAATGGAGAAATATGTAAAGAAGTTGAAGGATATATACCTACAACAACAATAGGAAGAACACCAAGCGGTGGAGGAACATTATATGAAGATGTAAATTTATTAACATCATATAGAAAAAATAGTTTTTGTGCAGATGGAGAAACAGAACAATATGTATTAGATTCACAAGGACTAGATAGTAACCCTGTAAAAGTTTGGATAAATGGAACAGAAACTACAGCTTTTTCAGTAGATAGAACAAATGGAAAAGTAACATTTAATACAGCACCAGAAAAGCCGTTAACAGATGGTCAAGACAATGTAGTAATACAATTTAGTAAAGAAATAAACGGTTATAAAAACAGAATAAATAAATGTACTCTATTATGTGTTTTTGATAATAGAGTATTTTTTAGTGGAAATCAAGATTATCCTAATACAATTTTTCATAGTTCATTAGATAATCCAAGATATGTAAGTGATACAGATTACTATAATGAAGGATTAGATTTATCTCCAGTAAAGGCAATGGTTGCAGGAAATAATGCATTATGGGTATTTAAAGCACCATCACAAGGAAATACAACAATATTTTATCACAATCCAACAATAGATAGCGAGGCAGGAAAAGTGTATCCTAGTACTCATTCTAATATTTCAACTGGTTGTGTAGCAACAGGTATTAACTTTAATGACGATATAGTATTCTTTAGTAATACAGGAATGAAAGGAATAAATGGAGATATAACAACTGAACAAGTAGTAGCACATAGATCTAGTTTAGTAGATAGTAAATTATTAAAAGAAACAAATTATAAAGATATGATTTTACAAGAATGGGAAGGTTATTTATTAGTAATAATAGATAATCATATTTATTTAGCAAATGGAAATTCCATGTTTACAAATGAAAATCATAATGAATATGAGTGGTTTTATTGGGAATTTGATAAAAATATATCTTTTGCAATAGTAAAAGATAATATTTTGTATTTATGTTCTAATAATGCTATTTATACATTAACTAAAAAAGAAACAAATATAAATGCATATTGGACTACATGTAAAGATGATTTTGGAAATCCACATATGCAAAAGACAACTAATAAAAGAGGTTGTGTTGCAGATTTAGAAGGAAATGAACTTGAAGTATCAGTAAAAATAGATAATAGTCAGTTTGAAATAATAGATAATTATACAAATGTAAAAGGATACATAGTACCAAGAATTAAGAAGAAAAAATGGAAAGATATACAAATTAGGTTTAGTTCTACTAAGCCTTTTAATTTGCTTTCTTGTACATTACAAAGCTATGTTGGAAGTTATGTAAAAAGATAATAGGAGGAAATAGTTAATGGATCCAAATGATTATAAAGTTAATTATAATGATGAAAGATTAACTTCTATAAAGAACGAACAAGGGCAAAAAGAAAATGAAACCAAAAATATGTATGATGATATGATAAATAATTCAAATAAATTTTATCAAGATCAAATAGATGCTTCAAAGGAATGGGCTCAAAAGCAACAAGAAATACAACAAGCTAATACAGATTTTGCAATAGATAAAATAAATCAAGAAAAAGAACAAACACAAAAGGATTATACAAAAGAGCAAAAAGCATCTTATACAGACTATCAAAAACAAGTAAATGATTATGGAGTAAATGCTGAAAAAATGGCTGCAGCAGGCTTGAGTAATACAGGGTATAGTGAAACATCTAAAGTTAGTATGTATAACACATATCAAAACAGAGTAGCAACAGCAAGAGAGAGCTTAAATAAAGCTATTTTACAATTTGATAATTCTATAAAAGAAGCACAATTAGCAAATAATAGTAAATTAGCTGAAATAACAGCTAATGCATTACAACAACAACTAGAATTATCATTACAAGGTTTCCAATATAAAAATTCTTTATTAGAGTCAAGACAACAACAATTAAATGATATTTCAGATAGATATAATAATAGATATCAACAAATGTTAAATCAAATTAATCAAGAAATTGAAGTAAGAAGAAACACAGAACAATATATTGAAGAGCTAAAACTTAAAAAAGCACAATTAGAAGAACAACGTAATCAAGCTCAAGCAGAATTAGACTTCAAGAAACAAGAAGCAGCTAGAGAACAAGCAAATTGGGAAAAGGAATATGCATTATCAAAGACAAAAACATATAGTTCAATTAATGGAAGTAGTGAATTAATTATACAAGATTCAGATAATACAAGTGAAAATTATTCTAAATATGAAAAAATGGTAAATACAATTTCTAGTGATTTAAATACAATTTATAAAAATACAAGTGCAAGTTTTAAAGAAAAAGCTAAAAACATGATAAGCGATAAATTAAGTAGTGCTTATAATGCTAAAGAAATATCTAAGAGTGAATTGAAAAAACTATTAGATAAAATGGGGATAGAATAGGAGATAAAATATGTCTGTATATGAAGAAATCATAAATGGAACTTATAAAAGAAAAAAACAATCTGTATATGATTCTATTATTAATGGTACTTACGAAACAAGAAATCAAATAGAAGAAAGAAAAAAACAAGAACAACAAGAGAAAGTAAATAAAATCTCAAATTATCAAAATATAAAAGAAACCAGTATGAAACAAGCTGGAACTCAATTTAAACAACAAAATGAAATTAGAAGAAATCAAGAAGAGATAATAAATAATGAAATAAAAAAACAAGCAAATGAAATTAATAATAATTTTAATAAAGAAAATTCTCAAAATATTCAAGTACCAATCTCAAAAAGTATTTCTTCAAATATAATAAATAATAATCCTTTTGAAAATTATAGAAATACAGTATTAAAAGAAACTAGTAAAAAAATATTACCAACTAATGTAAGATTATCTACTGCAGAAGAAAAGAATAATTTCAAAGAATTAAAAAAAGGTGATATGTATAAATTAAGTGATGGAGCTGTAGATGATAGAACTAATCAAAGAAAAGTATTAGATAATACAACAGCAATTATAGGCAATGCTGGTGTTGGAGCTGTAAATAGTCTAGCAAATATAGGAACTTATGAAGATAAATCATTTAATTTATTATCAAGAATGATTGCAAGAAAAGTAACAGGAACAGAAGAATTAGGAGATTTTATAGGAAATGTAGCTTACGATAAAATAGGAAGAAATTTACTAACAAATGGTAATTCTGAAAAATATAAAAAAGATGCATTAGAATATAAAAAATGGGCCAATAAAACAATTCAAGATAATATAAATAGAACTGATAATGCAGGAACTAAAAAAATAGCTGAATTAGCAACATCAGTAGGTGAAAATATTATACCTATGGCGGTAAGTAGTTTTAATCCAGTTGCAGGGAGTGGGTTATTTATGACCTCTGCTGCAGGTGGATATTATGATGATGCAATCAACAGAGGAATGAATGAAAATCAAGCTTGGGGATATGCAACGGTTATGGGAGGCTTAGAAGGTGGAAGTGAAGCAGTTATAAGTGGAAAAATGCTATCAAAAGTTAAAAGCGTATTAATAGGTAAAGGACTAAGTCAAGCATTTTTGAACTCGTTAGGAACAGAAATTGCAGAGAACTTTGCACAAGAAGCAGTAATGGAACCTTTATCAGAAGGAACAGCAACACTAATTGGAGGAAAAGAAACTGCTGATTGGAACAATATAGTACAAAGAAGTGTAAATGCAGGTATCGATGGAATACTATCTGCAATATTGTTAAAAGGTGTGTCTCTTGGAATTGGTAGTGCTAATAATGTAATAGATAAAATAAATAACGATAAAGTTGTTACACAAAATGATATAAAAAATATGATGAATGATTTAAAGACATATGATAAAACAGGATATGAACAAACAGTTCAAGGTGCAGTAAAAGCAATAACAGAAAAGACACAAAATAACATACAACAAGAAAATAAAACATCTCAAAATCAAACCTCAGAAGAAATAAACAGTATTCCAACAGATAGATATGACATAAGTGCCAAGAAATATAATATAGATACAAAGAATGAAACAGTACAATCAATAAAAAAAGTTACAGAACAAAGAGGTATAAATACAACATATAATGCAGAAATTTTTAAAGATAGTACAACTAATGCAATATGGAGAACAACAACAGATAATAATGGAAATACTATAAGAGAAGTTATATTAAATCCTAAAGCAGATACAAATAAAACTTTGCAAAATGTAATTGTTCACGAATTAACACATGACTTTGAAGGAACAAAAGAATATACTCAATTAGCAGATATTATAATGAAAAACGTAACAACAAAAGTAGATTATGAAACAGCAAGAAAAGCATTAGAAGAAACATATTCTAAAGTATATGATAAAAATAATTCAGAGTTTAAAAACTTGGTAGATCAAGAAGCTGTAGCTGATGTACTAGGAAATAAACTAGGAAATCAAGAATTTGTAAGTAATTTAACAATGGAACAGCCTTCAATATCTAAAAGAATATATAATTGGGTAATAGATAAACTTAATAAAATAACTGGTTATAGCAATGAAAGAATATTCTGGACAGATGTAAAAAATAAATTTGAAAATGCGTATAGACAAGATTATAAAGAAAATAACAATAACTCAAAATATAGTATTCAAACAGATAACAATGGAAATAAGTATGTAAAAGTAGACACAGACCAAGATATTTTTAATGGAATAGCAGAGAAAGATTACAATAAAATTGCTAAAATGTATATGCAGGATTATTTAAAAGGTAAAACTAATTTATCTGAAAATGATAGTGTAAGTGTAGGAAATAAAGGTATTAGTAAATATACAAATCCAAAACAAACAACAAGGTATATGACCGAAAAAATGAAATTATCAACAGAATTAAAAAATGCTTTAGAAATTGCTCAAAAAGATAGTATATCAGCACCAACAAAAGATACAAGTAAATATCCAAAATGGGAATATTATAAATTCAACTTTGAGTTAGGTGGAAAAAATTTTGAAGGAACTATAAATATAGGAATAGATAAAGATGGAAATAAACATTTTTATGAAATAAATAAAATTCACTTTACTGGAATATCATCTGTTTCAACGAATAGCCAACATAAAGTGAATCTTATTAATGAAAACCATACTACGTCAAACTTGCATATTTCAGCAAGTAAATCTAGTAGTATGGATTTCATTAACAATAGTATAGCACCAACAAAAAATGATGTCAATACTAATACTAAATATTCTATGCAAGAATCTGAAAATAATACACCAAATAATAAATGGAAAGAATTTCTAGACGAAAACTACAAAAATACAGGTACAGGAGAAACAATAAAAGATGTAAAATTACCACCTGTAGAAAATAAAACAACAGATAAAAACAATATTAATGTACCAATAAAATATAATGAAAATGAAAATTTACAAGAATTTTTAACAGATAAAGATTATGAAGTTTTAAATAAAATATATGAAAAAGAAGGAAAAACAGAAATATTAACTGAGAAAAAGAAAGCTAGCTTATTAGAAAAATATATAAATGATAAATTTACAATGAAGGATAGTTTAGATGTATTAGCTCAAAAATTTATAAATAAAGGGCACTATGTGGATCAATTAGCAGAGAAAACAAAAAATCCTGAATTGAAATTTATGTACGATAGAAATTTAAATTCTTTTGCGGAAGGACAATATGTTGTAGGAGTTGCACAAACAAATAATAAAGGGGAAAAGATAGGAAAATCCATAAATGAAATATGGGAGCCGGTTGAAAGTAGTAATTTAACGAAAGAATTTAGTGAATATTTGTTACATAAGCATAATATAGATAGAAGTGAAAGAGGAAAGTTTGTTTTTGGAGAAGAAATAGGACCTGCAGAATCTACAAAAATTGCTTTAGATTATGAAAAAAAACATCCTGAATTTAAAAGATGGTCTCAAGAAATAAAGAACTTTAATCATAATAATTTATTAAATATGAAAGATGCAGGATTAATAACCGAAGATACTATTAAATATATAGAAACAATGTATCCTAATTATATAACAATAGCAAGAAACAACGAAAAATCTACATATACAGGCAATAATGATAGAACAGGAACTTTAGCACCAATAAAAAGAGCTACTGGTGGAAATGCAGACATACAACCATTAAAAGATACTATGGCTCAACAAGCAATAAGAATAAAAAGATTAATTAATCAAAATAAATTAGGACAAGAGTTAGCTAAAAGTTTAAAAAATGCAAAAGTTATAGAAAATAATAGTGAAACAATATATGCACCATCAATGTTAATGGAATTAGATACATTAGTTGATACTGATACTAAAGGAAACAAATATTATAATTATTTTGAAGATGGATTACTTCAAAAATTAAAAATAAATGATAATTTATATGAAAGTTTAAAACCAACTCAAATAAGTAAATTAGAAAATACATTACCATTAAAAATAATACAAAAAGCTACAAATATACATAGAGCTTTACTTACAACATATAATATTGCATTTGGACCAATTAATTTTTTAAAAGATTTTCAAGATGGAGCTTTTAACTCAAAGTATTCTAACAAGTTTGTAAAAAACTTTTGGAAAGCACTAAAAGAAATACATACAAAAGGTAAGTATTACGAATCGTATATGTCAAATGGAGGAATGAATAACTCATACTATGATTATAATGAGGGAATAAAGAAGAAACCTAATAAATTTGTAGAAAAAATAAGAAAATTCAATGAATATATTGAACAATTACCTAGACTATCAGAATTTATTTCTACATTAGAAGATGGAAAAAGTTTAAATGAAGCTCTATATAATGCAGCTGAAATAACTACCAATTTTAAAAGGGGTGGAGATATAACAAAAGCATTGAACAGAAATGGAGCTAATTTCTTAAATGCTTCTATTCAAGGATTTGATAAGCAATGGAGAAATTTTTCAGGACAAAATGGAGCAAAAGGATATGCAAATTTATTATTAAAAGCAACTATTATGGGGGTAGTTCCTGCAGCTTTAAATCATATTTTATTAGATGATGATAAAGATTATCAAGATTTATCAGAAAGTACAAAAGATTTATATTATTTATTTAAATATGATGATGGAAAATTTATAAGAATACCTAAAGGAAGAGTTATAAGTATATTTGGTGCAGCAGCAAGAAGAACAATAGAAATGTCTCAAGGCGAAGAAGATGCTTGGAAAGGTTTTGGAGATACAGTTATAAATCAAGTAGCACCTAATAATCCCTTAGAAGATAATATTCTTGCTCCTATTATTGCAGTAAAAAATAATAAAACATGGTATGGTAGTGATTTAGTTTCTAGTAGGTTACAAGAAGAATTACCTAAAAATCAATATGATGAGACTACAGATAATCTAAGCAAATGGTTAGGAGAAAAATTAAATAAAAGTCCTAAAAAAATTAATTATTTGTTAGATCAATATACTGGAGGAATAGGTGATGTATTATTACCAATAATTACACCACAAGCAAAAAAGAATGTTTTTGTTGATAAATTTACTACAGATAGTGTTTTGAAGAACAAAAATGTAAGCAAATTTTATGAGACTTTAGAAAAACAAACACAAATAGTTAATGATTCTTTTGCTACAGATGAAGATGAAGTACAATTGAAATATTTGAATAGTATATCAAAAAATATGGGAAAATTATATAAAGAAAAACGTGAGATACAAATGAGTAATATTTCAAACAAAGAAAAAACAGATAAAGTAAGAGAAATTCAAGAAAAAATAAACTTACTAGCAGAACAAGGATTAAATAATTATAAAAATGCGGACTTAAGAAAAGATTCAGCAACAATAGATACTAATTCATACTATAAAAATGGAAAAGGTGAATGGACAACATTAACAGAAGAAGAACAAGAAAAAAACAAAGATATAAAAATAGAGACATACACCGATTACAAAAATAAATTATATACAACAAAACAAGAAAAAATAGAGTCTGGAGAATTAACGAAGAAACAGGATTTGAAGAATAAAGATAAAATTCAAATATTATTAGATTCTAATTATTCAACAAAAGAAATCGCATCTATTTACGAAAATTATATAAAAAGTTCTAAAGATACTCAATATGATATAATGCAAGAAACAGGTATAGACATTAAAGAATATTTAAAATATAAACAACAAGAATTTGAATCAGATAGAAAAGATGATGGAACAATTAATGGTAAAGCAATAAATAAAAGTAAACAAAAGAAGGAATATGAATACGTAAATAATATGAAAATTAACTATAATCAAAAATTGTTGCTTTTAGGAATGCAATATAGTTTAACTAGTTCCGAAAAAACAAAATTAGCAAATTACGTAAATGATATGGAATTGACAAAGAAAGAAAAATTAGAAATATACGAAAAGTTACAAGGATTTAAAGTTTATAAAGATGGAAGAGTTACGTGGTAACTCTTCTTTTTATGGAGGAAATCATGAATAAACAAGATTGTAATGGAGTAAGAAATGCACAAGATTTAGAAAGAAAGTATGATTTTACTTCACTATTGGGATTAAAGAAAAACATAGAAACGCAAATAAAAAATTTAACAAAAGTAGAAAATGAGTTAAATAAATTTATTAATGCGACAATAGGAAATATAGAAAATTTGCAAGAACAAATAGATGGTAAAATTACAACATGGTATTACGAAGGAACTCCTACATTAAATAATATTCCTGCTAATCAATGGAATGATGAATCAAAAGAAGAACATATAGGAGACTTATATTATGATAAATTAACAGGATATTGTTATAGATTTCAGTATGATAATTCGTATAATTGGAAAAAAATAATAGATCAAGATGTAGTAAATTCTCTTGCAATAGCGAATGCAGCTAAAGATACAGCAGATAGTAAAAGACAAATATTTATAGTACAGCCAACAACACCATATGATAATGGAGATTTATGGATAAGTGAAAATGAGATATTTATTTGTCAAATTTCAAGAGAAAATGGAGAGTTTGATAAAAATGATTGGATTAATAATCTAAAATATACAGATAACACAGTAGCAAATGCAATAGTAGATGAGTTAGGAGGAAAAACAACAACAGTACTAAAAGGACAAGTTGTACAAATAACAAATGAATTTGCAAAGTATACAGACTTAGCAACTGGAGGAAGCACAACTATTGCTGGTGAAAATATTACAACTGGAAAAATAAAATCTCAAAATTATGTTAAAAATATTTCTGGTATGGAAATTGATTTGGAAAAAGGAACGATAGATACTAAGAATACCAAATTGGATGAATACGGAAATCTTAAATTAAATAATGGTGCAGAAATTATTACTGACAAAGGTTTAATGACTAATCTACAGTTTTTAGCTGTGGGATATCAAAATGGAGTAGCAAATGGAATAGGATGGAATTTTGTAGGATTTTCAGTAGATTATATGAATGAAAAAAATTGTAAGGACTTTATTGAAATTCTAGCAGATATTCCTTCTAATTTCACAATATCAAAAGCATATATAACTTTATTACATCAACCAGTTTATTATACTAATATTCCAGCTTATGGCTATTCTAGGGCAATAGCATTATTTAAATCAAAAAACGATGAATATGTAAAAGCTGAAATGAATAGTGGTTATTATGAAAATCCTTCTTCTTTAGTAGAAATATCAAATGCATTTGAAAATACATCAGGTTGGACACCATCTGTTCCTTCTGCTAATTCAAGAAAAATAGAAACAAAACAATCTATAGATATTTCTAGTCAATTATCGTCAGGCTTAAATAGATTAATCATAGAAACCAAAAATAATGCACCTGCTTATTCTGCAACAGATAGTAGTAATTGTGCAAAACAAACAGGAAGATTAAAAGCCGTATTAAATGTATATGGATTTATAAAAGTATGAAAGGAAGATAAAAATGATAGAAGTTGATGAAAGAAAAATCATTGTTCATCGTGGAGATACAGGTGAAATAGCATATAGTATTGATATTACAGATGAAGAATTATATGAATTTAAGGTAGGAGATAAAGTAGAATTTACAATATTCGAAAAAAATGGATATGACAAGACACCTGTATTACATAAAGAAATTGAAGTTAAAAAAGTCTGTACAGAAGTTAAAATATCATTAACAAAAGAAGACATGACAATAGGAGAACCACAAAATAAACCTAAAACATATTGGTATGAAATTTCATTAAATGGAGTAGATACAACTAATGGATATGATTATGAAGAAGGTGCAGCAGAATTAATCCTTTTACCAGCAAAAGGAGATGAATAATATGATAGAAATTAATAATAAATTAAAAGGAAAAATAAATTCAAGTTCATCAATAAAAGGTTTAGGAATTTTTCCAAAAGGAGAAACTGGAAATGGCATTGAAAAAATAGAAAAAACAAATACAGAAGGATTAATTGATACTTATACTATTTATTATACTGATAGAACTACTTCAAATTTTCAAGTATTAAATGGAGAAAAAGGAACAAAAGGAGACAGTGCCTATCAGATAGCAGTAAAAAATGGCTTTGAAGGGACAGAAGAATCATGGCTAGCAAGTTTAAAAGGCGATAAAGGAGAAATAGGAAAAGTAGAAAATAGACGTTTAAAATTAGAAGGAAAGAGTAATCAAAGTGTAAGAAGTGGAAAAAACTTATTAAAAGGTTTATCAACTCCAACAACTGATACTGATTATTGGGATAGCACTACAAAAACATATTTTACACCATTAAAAGATGGTTGGGGAAAATTTGAATATGATAATACTAGTGGAACTTCAAATGTATTTATTAATGCAAGCCCTAAGATAAGTTCTACTAATATAAAACCAAATACACAATATACTATTGTTACTGAAATACGAAATGGAAATATAAGTGAAAATTCTCAAGCATTTTTTGCACCTACTACAAGTAATGCAAATAGTTCATCAGCTACAAATGCAATAATAGATTATATAAATATAAATAATGGAGGAATATTTAAAAATCTTATTACAACGAAAACATCATTTGACAATGTACTTTTAGCATTTCAAACATATCTTAGACTACCAGCAAATACAAAAGGTTCATTAGAAGTAAGAATGTCGTTATATGAAGGTAATTATGATATTACTAATTTTGAATATGAAGCATATGGAGCAAGTCCTTCGCCAGACTATCCAAGCAAAATTAGAAATATAGGGGATAATATAAATTTATCTAGTGGAATAAAAGCAGGGTTATATCAGATTGCTAATGTAGAATATGCTTCTAGTGATTATTATGTTTGTTCGCAAGACAAAATAAAAGTAAATTCAAATTCAAAAATAGCAATATCAAATAAGGAAAATAAAAAGGGTTTCTACTATATATTAGAATTAGATAAAGATGGAAATTATATAAAAAGTCAAAATAGTAGTATAGCTGTATATGATTATATTTGTACTATAGGAGAAAATACAAGATATATTTTGGTTGATATAGGAAATTCAAAAGAACCTTGTACGATAGAAAATGTAGGAAACTTTAAAGTAGAATACAATGTAGTAACACCCTATACAGAATATAATTGTGGAAGTATAGATTATAAGTTAGAAAATGCAGATAAAACAGAAAGTAAAAATATTCATATTCCATTAAATAAAGGACAACTATTACATGAAAGAGACTACATTGATAGTACAGAAATACATCAGAAAAAAAATACTTATAGTATTATTGGAAATGAAACGATAGTTATAAGTCAATCACATACAAACACTACTTTATTTAGAATTACTGCTTTAAC
Organism: uncultured Clostridia bacterium; assembly: GCA_934154515.1. Lineage (GTDB taxonomy): Bacteria > Bacillota > Clostridia > TANB77 > CAG-508 > UMGS1663. The sequence goes on along the minus strand of CAKPGD010000006.1, from coordinate 15,272 downwards.
AAATTATAAATCAAAATCACCTGATATAAATGGAATTTGCAGTCATTTTAAATTTTCTATGGTTTGGGGATATGACAAAGAAGGAATTTATACAGATGGTAATTATATATATTTAAGTATTAATAATAATACAATAGGTGGTAATACTGTAGAAAAAATAAAAACTTGGTTAGCAGAACAATATGCAAATAGTACACCAGTAATAGTAGAATATGAATTAGCAGAAGAGATAGTAACACCACTAACGAAAGAGCAAATAGAAGCTTATTATGAATTACAAAAAGCAAAATATGTAGATAAGATGACATTAACTTGCTTAAATGAAATAGAACCAAATTTAACAGATATAGATATAAAATTAGAAGAGAGTTTATTAGATACTGAAAAATCAATAACAGAAATAAAAGAAAGTAAAAGTATAATTAGTGCAACTATCTTAAAAAATCAGTCAAATATATCAACATATAAAATTGAAAGTACTGACTTAATTAATGTTACATTAGATAGTCCTATTGTTGTTGGACAAAAACTAAAATTTGAAAATGGAAAAATAGTAATAGGAGATAATGTTAAACATATTAAAGTATCTGCACAAGTTTATTTTTTTGATGGTTTGACTTCAGGTAAGAAAAGTTTTCAATGCTTAAAAAATGGTGAAACTGCAGTGCAAAGTAGTCAAAATGTAGATGTTGCGTATTCAGGATTCGGATTTTCAGAGAATGTTTTAGAAGTAAGTAAAGGTGATGTTATTTCTTTAGGACTAAAAGCAACAGTAAATGATACAATTTATTGTAATCGAAACTCAACTTGGATAACAGTAGAAGTTGTAGATTAGGTGGTGAGAAAGTGGAAAAAGAATATATAGAGAAAATGGTAGAAACAGAGCAACGAAGTAAGTCAAATACAAAGAGATTAGATGAACATGACTTAAAATTTAAAGATGTAGATAGTAAGCTAGAAGACATTCATGAGCTTACGTATTCTATAAAGGAAATAGCAACAGAAGTAAAGCTAATGAGAGAAGACGTAAATAAGCTAGATACTAGAGTTGGAAACATAGAAAAAGAGCCAGCTCAAGATTATAAAGATACAAAAAAAGCTATAAGAAATCAAATAATATGTACTATAGCAGGTGCAATTATTGGAGGACTTATAGCTTTAATTATGAAATAAGAAGGGAGATAAAGAAAATGAAAGAAAAATTAGCAAAACTAATTAATGTAAAAAGTTTAGTTACATTAGTATTAACAATAGTAGTAGCAATACTTACTTTAAAAGGAAATTTTGATATTAAAGAAATTTACTTAATGATAATTGCTTTTTACTTTGGAACTCAATTAAAAGATAATAAGGAGGATAAATAGATGAAGAGAGAAAATTTAATATCAGTTTTTGATACTGCTAAATTGACTAAAATGGATATTGCAGTTGAAGTTACAATTCCAGGTCAAGAAACAACTGAAGTTATAGTAAATAGATATGAAAATTTAGATAATAAATTAAAATTTTATACTAAAGCTTATGATGAAAACTGTGTGCATTGCATGAATAAAGAAATAAAAATAGTAAATGCATGGTGCGTCAATTTTTTTGATATGTATGATAAACAAAATGGACAATTATTTACTGTAAAGGAGGAAAAATAAATGAAATTTAAAAAAGCATATGAAGCATTAAAGCAAGGACACAAAATAAAAAGAGAACATTGGAGAGGGTATTGGGTAAAAGAAAATGAAACAATAACAATGCATTGCAAAGATGGAAGTATAATACCTTTTTTAGAGACAGAAGATATATTTGTAGATTTAGATAATATAGTAGCAGATAATTGGATTATCTGTGATAATATAGACGAATCAAAATTAAACATACAAACATTTACATTTGGAGAAGCAATATCTAATTTAAAAAGGGGTAAAAAAGTACAAAGAAAAGGCTGGAATGGTAAAAATCAATACATAGAATTAGCAACAAATATAAGCTATAAAAATGCTAATGATGAAATAATAAATGCTGAACATGATGCAATAGGAAATAAAGCAATAGCATTTGTAGGAACATCAGGTGTTCAATTAGGTTGGTTGGCAAGCCAAGCTGATATGTTAGCTGAAGATTGGAAAGTTGTTGAGGAGGATAAATAAATGGAAATAATAGAAACAAATTTAGAGTTTAGAAATCTAGAAAAAAGAAAATTAACAAGAAGAATAATACTACATCATGCAGACGCAAGTGTTTGTACTCCCGAAGATATACATAGATGGCATTTAAACAGAGGATGGGCTGGTGCAGGTTATCACTTTTTAGTTAGAAAAGATGGTACTATTTATAGACTTCGTCCAGAAGATGCAGTTGGTGCTCATGCATATGGTTCTAATTATGATAGTATAGGAATTTGTGCAGAAGGTAAGTACAATGAAGAAGAAATGCCAGAGGCACAAAAACAAGCTATAATAGAATTAATTAAATATCTAGAAATCAAATACAATATAAATACAATTCAAAAACATAAAGATGTATGTGCTACTTCTTGCCCAGGTAATAATTATCCATTTGAAGAAATAGTAAATGGAAAAGTAATAAATAAAGAAGTAAAACAAGAAGAAACAAAAACTATAGGGAAAATTGCAACTATACAAAACTATGTAAATGAAAAATACGGCTTTAATATAGCAGTAGACAACATATATGGTAACGAAACAAAAAAAGCTCTTGTAAAAGCATTACAAATTGAACTAAACCAACAATATAATAAAGGTTTAGCTGTAGATGGAATATTTGGTGTAAAATCTAAAGCAGGAGCAATAACAGTAAGAAATGGAGCAAAAGGAAATATAACATACTTAATTCAAGCTATGCTAATATGCCATTCATTTAATATAAAATCAGATGGTATATTTGGTCAAGCTACAGAAAATGCAATAAAAGAATTTCAAGCTAGAAATAGTTTAATTGCAGATGGTATTTGTGGTAGAAATACATTTTATGCATTATTTAGATAAAATAAACGAGCAGTACTTAATTGTACTGCTCTATTTTTAGTATATTATTTACTCTTTATCTTTTCAAAATCTTCTAAAGATAATCCAAAACTACTTATATCTTCTATAAGATCATCATCTTCACAATCTAACACATCTATTCTTAATAAATATATATAATTGCCAGAAATACTATATTTTTTATCTTGAGAAATTTTTGAGTAACGTTCTTTTGCATATGAAATAGCTTCTTTTTCAGTTTTAAAATTTTCTAATATTGTTTCTGTAGTAGTATCGCAATTACATTGATGATAGTAATATTCTTTAGCTCCATATTTATCTAATAAATCTTTTCTATAAACATCATAAAATTCAATTACTTTAAACATTTTACATTCTCCTTTTTCTATTATAATTTTATTGTTATCAAAACTTACTACTACGTTTCGATCGTTATCTTTTAAATTCATTTTGTCAATCCAACTTTTTGGAAGTGAAATTTTGTAATTTATTGTGCCGTGTCCATCCTTATTAAGGATTAATTTTAAATTTCTTCTTTTCATATTTGAAATCCTCCTAAATTTTTCTATATTTAAAAAATGAGCTTTTTTGAGTACTTAAATCAATCATATTTTGTTCCCACAATTTCAATTTTTTTTGAGCATCTTTATAATTTTCTTCAAGGATATATCTAGTTGCGCTATAAATACAATCATAATATAATCTATCTTGAGAATATCTTTCTGAATAATATCCGGAAGTACAAAAAGCTTCATCATATAAAAGTTTTATTGTTTCAGGTAGTACTTCTATTTTATTTTCTTTCATAGCTTTATAAATAACACCAGCTTCAAATTTTGTAATCTTTCCTAAAATATATGGTTCATATTCTTTCATTATATTACTCTCCTCTCATCAACTTAATTACATTATAGCATTACCGTAACGGTATGTCAATACTTTTTTCAAAATATTTTTAAATTTTTTATAAATCTTTGAAAATGCAGCAAAAACAAGGAATATAATTACTCTAATCAAAAATAAAAAAGGCTTAAAATCCATTGTCGAAAGCTATTTTTAAGCTATTTTTCAACAAAAAAATAAGAAAATACGACAACATAAAAAGACAGACTTCGACATTAACATAATGTTATAATATACTTAGAGGTGATTAATATGTTAGATATAATAATAAACTATCACAAAAGAAAATTAGAAAAAATGATAATGAATAAAATAGAATATGAAAAAATTGTCAAACAAAGTCAGAAACTAGATAAGTATATTAGCAAAAAAATGAAAGAAATAAATTTCAAAAAACAAGTAGAAAAAGTAACATAAAATATACACTAAAAAACTCAAAAAAATGTGAATTAAAAATGAAAAATGGTTACATTTAACTATATTATTCTTCTTTTTGTTGATTTATTAATCAAAACAACTATTTTTAGCTATTTTTTACTATTTTTTCTTGAATGTAGTAACGAATAGACATAATGAGAGTCTAACTTAGTAGAAGGATATAAAAAAATAACAAAAGAAGGGGAAAAATTTATGGATATTTTAAAAAACGTAGCAAAAGATGTAGAAAATAGTGTAGAAAGAATTGTAGTTGAAAGAATTAAAGAAAATAAAAAATTATTTAATGAAAAAGAGTTGAAAATTATTAATGATAATGTTAATATAATAAAAAAGATATATATATTGGGAATTTTAGATGTTGAACATTAAAAAAAGTTCCAAAAAAGTTCCAAAAAAATAAAATATAAGTGAAAAAGCTTAATAATAGTCAATTATAAGAAACAGGGGTAGTAGACTCCAAAACCGCCTGTGTGGGTTCGAATCCTACTACCCCTGCCATAATTAAAGGGGCTAGAAACTTAAAAATATAAAGGTTTCTAGCTTTAATTTTATAAAATAGTTAGTGGGGAAAAATGGAAAAAATAAAGAAAATAATAAATAAAGTATTTACAAAAGAAATAATTTTATATGTAATATTTGGAGTATTAACAACAGTAGTATCATTACTTACATATTACATATGTGTAGGAACATTTTTAAATGCAGAAAACCCAGTTCAACTACAAATAGCAAATATTATAGCTTGGGTTGTTAGTGTAGCATTTGCATATATAACAAATAGAAAATTTGTATTTGAAAGTAAAAATCAAAACAAAATAAGCGAAGCTACTAAATTTGTAACTTCAAGAATAGCAACACTTTTAATGGACATGTTTATAATGTTTTTAGGAGTTACAATATTAAAACTTAATGATAAAATAATAAAACTAATTTCTCAAGTTGTAGTAATTGTAGCTAATTATGTATTTAGTAAAATATTTGTATTTAAGAAAAATAAATAACTGAACAAAACAAGAACTAGTACAAATATAGAAAATAATAAAATAATAAAATAGCAAATAATAAAATAGTAAAATAAGGAAAATTAAAATAAATAAGGGGCTAAAGTAAGGAGGTATTCTATGCTTGGCTCTTTTTTTAAGCCGTTATATCAAATAGTATCAATATTAGTAATTTTAATAATAGTAATAACATGTTTTTTTACACCAATAATATCTGGCGAAGGTCTTGAAATATACGATAAAAACGTAATAGAAAATATGGAAATAAGTACTTCTGGTTTTATGTGGCCAGCACCTGGTTATACAAGAATAAATTCATATTTTGGAAAAAGAACATCTCCAACAGCAGGAGCCTCATCATACCATAAAGGTATAGACATAGGAGCCCCAGAAAATAGTAAAATAATTGCAGTAGTAGATGGAACAATAACATTTACAGGATTTTTAGGAGGTGGAGGCTATACTATAACACTAACAGCAAACAATATGAAAATAACATATTGTCATGTATCTCCAAATTATATAGTTAATGCAGGAGACGAAGTAAAACAAGGTCAAGTCATAGGATTTGTAGGACCAAAAAACGTATATGGAGTAGTAGGAAATCAGTATAAAGATGAGAATAATAATCCAACAAATGGTGCGACAACAGGTGCACATTTACATTTGGGAATACGAGTTGATGGAGAATACGTAAATCCATTAAATTATTATTAAAAAAGTTATTGCATATAAGCAAAAAGTAATATAAAATAAGTTTAACAAAGGAGGAGATAAAAGTGAAAATAGAAAATATAAAAGAGTTAGAAAAAATTGCTAAAAATGTAAGAAGAAGCATAGTAACGGAAGTGCATACAGCACAATCAGGACATCCAGGAGGTTCACTTTCTTGCACAGACATTTTAACAGTGCTATATTTTAACCAAATGAATATAAATGAAAAAGAGCCAAATGCACCAGAAAGAGATAGATTTGTGCTATCAAAGGGGCATTGTTCACCTGCATTATATGGTGTACTTGCAGAAAAGGGCTATTTTGAAAAAGAAAAATTAAGCGAATTCAGAAATATACAAGGAAAACTTCAAGGACATCCAGACATGAATAAAGTTCCAGGAGTAGATATGACGAGTGGATCTTTAGGACAAGGACTTTCAGTAGCAAATGGAATGGCACTAAATTCAAAGTTAACGCATGCAGGATACAGGGTATATTGCTTACTAGGAGATGGAGAAATAGAAGAAGGTCAAGTTTGGGAAGCTGCAATGAGTTCATATAAATACAAACTAGACAATTTATGTGTAATAGTAGATTATAATGGACTACAAATAGATGGAACTGTTCAAGAAGTAAAAGGACTAGACAATATAGAAGGAAAATTTAAAGCATTTGGATTTAACACAATAGTAATAGATGGACACAATATAGAACAAATAATAAATGCATTTGAATCAGCAAAAATGGTAAAAGAAAAACCAACTGCAATAATAGCAAAAACTATAAAGGGAAAAGGAGTACCTTTTATGGAAAATAAAGCAGAATGGCACGGAAAAGCATTAAATGATGAACAATACGAAGAAGCAATGAAAGCTTTAGAAGATTAAAAATGAAGAAAGGAGAGTATGACTATTTAAATTTTAAATATGTCGTACAAAAATATAAATGAAAGAAGAAAAGAAAGCAACTCGCCAAAGTTTTGGAGAAGCCTTACTAGAACTTGGAAAAGAAAATGAAGATGTAGTGGTATTAGATGCAGATTTATCAAGTGCAACAAAAACAGCATTATTTGCAAAAGAATATGAAGATAGATTTTTTGATATGGGAATTTCAGAGCAAGATATGATGGCAACTGCTGCTGGATTTGCAACATGTGGTAAAATACCATATGCAGCAACATTTGCAGTATTTGCAGCAGGAAGAGCATACGATCAAATAAGAAATAGTATATGTTATCCAAATTTAAATGTAAAAATATGTGGAACACATGCAGGAATAACAGTAGGAGAAGATGGGGCAACTCACCAAATGTTAGAAGATATTTCACTTATGAGAACACTTCCAAATATGACAGTATTATCTACTTCAGATGATGTTCAAACTAAATGGGCAGTAAAAGAAATGTCAAAAATAAAAGGACCAGTATATTTAAGACTATCTAGAATGGCAACTCCTATAATTTATGAAGAAAACCAAAAATTCGAAATAGGAAAAGCTATTCAAATAGGAGAAGGAACAGACGGAAGCATAATAGCAACAGGAGATATGGTATGTGAAGCTATAAAAGCACAAGAAGAATTAGAAAAAAAAGGAATAAATGTAAGAGTAATAGACATACACACAATAAAACCAATAGATAGAGAAACAATAATAAAATGTGCTAAAGAAACTAAAAAAATAGTAACAGTAGAAGACCACAATATAATAGGAGGACTAGGTTCAACTGTTTGTGAAGTATTATCTGAAGAATATCCAACAAAAGTAATAAGAATAGGAATGAAAGACGAATTCGGAAAATCTGGAAAAGCAGAGGAACTATTAAAATATTATGGACTTACAAGTAAAGAAATAGTAGAACAATTTTTCAAATAATTCTATTGCAATTAAACTGGAGTAATGATACAATTAGGCTATAAAAATAGAAAAAATGTACTTAAAGAAAAATCATATGAGATACAGTCGAAAGGAAGTTGAAAAATGGCAAAGGCAAAAAGAGGTAGAAAGAAGCAAACACACGCAAAAACAAAAGGTATGAACATAGATGTAGCAGTAGTTACAACAATAATAATGAGTATATTACTTGCAGTATTAATATATATGAAATCAGGATTTATAGGAGAACATTTAAGTCCAATGTTAGGTGGAGTTATGGGAGTAATAAAATACATAATTCCAGTAGGAACTTTTGCAATTGCAATATATATAGCATGCAACAAAGAAAGCTATGCACTATCAAGAAAATTAATGCAATATGTAGTATTTCTATTATGTATAGCAATATTGCTTAGTGTATTTCAAATATCAGCCGGAAATATAAATGCATCAAAAGATAAAAAAGAAATAGCAGAACAAGCATACTACTTAGGAGAAAGAGACATTGGAGGAGGAGTAATAGGAACTCTGCTTGCAGTACCATTAATAAATTTAATAGGTTCATTAGGAACAATAATATTAACAATAGGAGTAGCGGTAGTAGTTGTAATATTTATGTTTGCTATAAAACCAGCTGAATTAATAGCAAATGCAGTAGATAATATGGAAGAAAGAAGAGCTGAAAGAAAAGCAGAAAAAGACGAATATAGAGATAGAGAAGAAAGAAGAAATATAAACAGACAAAATGCAAGAGAATTATTACAAGAAGATGTAGTACCTAGAAAAGAAACAGCAAGAGAAAGAAGGATTAGAGAAAAAGAAGAAGCAAAGAAAAGAGCAATGGAAATTGATGAAAATCAATTAACTATAAACTTAAAAGGACTAGAAGATAAAGAAGACGGAAACAAAAAGCTAAAGAAATATAACCACGAAAAAGACGAACTAATACCACTTGGTATGGAGAAAAAAGATTCACCATCAGAACTTGCAAACTTATTTAAACAAGAAACAGAAGTAAAAGAAGAAAAAGTAAAAGAAGTATTAAATCTAGAACATACAATGGTAGTAGAAGAAGATAACTATGAATTTCCACCAGTAGAACTTTTAAGTCAAGGAGAATCAAAAGGCTTAAGAGGTGGTAAAAAAACAGTTACTGATACAGCATCTAAACTTCAAAAAACATTATACAGTTTTGGAGTATCGGCAAAAGTAGAAAACGTATCGGTAGGACCAGCAATAACTAGATATGAGCTAAAGCCAGCAGAAGGAGTAAGAGTTAGTAAAATAGCTAACTTAGCAGATGACATAGCATTAAATTTAGCAGCAGAAAGTATAAGAATAGAAGCCCCAATACCAGGAAAACAAGCAGTAGGTATAGAAGTACCAAATGCAGAAAATGAAATAGTACATTTTAGAGATATAATAGATACAGATGAATTTAGAAACCACAAATCTAAACTTGCTTTTGCACTTGGAAAAGATGTAGCAGGTAAAGAAATAGTAACAGATATTGCAAAAATGCCACACGTAATGATAGCAGGAGCAACAGGTTCAGGAAAATCTGTATGTATAAATACTTTAATATCAAGTATAATATATAAAGCAAAACCAAGTGAAGTAAAACTAGTAATGGTAGATCCAAAAATAGTTGAACTTTCAGTATACAATGGAATACCACATCTTTTAATACCAGTAGTAACAGATCCTAAAAAAGCAGCAGGAGCACTTGCATGGGCTGTTCAAGAAATGGAAAATAGATATGCAACATTTGCAGCAAAAGGCGTTAGAGATTTAAAAGGTTACAATGAAGCAGTAAAAAAAGATAAAGATATAGGAACACTTCCACACATAGTAATAATTATAGACGAGCTTGCAGATTTAATGATGGTTGCAAAAAATGACGTAGAAGATGCAATTTGTAGATTAGCACAAAAAGCAAGAGCAGCAGGAATGCACTTAGTAATTGCAACACAAAGACCATCAGTAGATGTTATTACAGGTTTAATTAAAGCAAATATACCATCAAGAATAGCATTTGCAGTATCATCACAAGTAGATTCAAGAACAATATTAGATATGGTAGGAGCAGAAAAACTGTTAGGAAAAGGAGATATGTTATTCTATCCAGCAGGAGCACCAAAACCAGTAAGAGTTCAAGGAGCATTTGTGTCAGATGCAGAAGTAGAAAAAATAGTAGATTTCGTAAAAGCAGATGGAGAGCCAAAATATAATGAAGACATTATAGAAAGCATAGAAAATGCAAATAAATCAGATAAAGAAATAGTGGAAGAAGCAGATAGTGATGACACAGATCCATTATTAATGGATGCAATAGAAGTAGTTGTAGAAACAGGGCAAGCTTCAACATCATTCATACAAAGAAGATTTAAAGTTGGATATGCAAGAGCAGGAAGAATAATAGACCAAATGGAAGAAAGAGGAATAATATCTGGATATCAAGGAAGTAAACCACGTGAAGTTTTAGTAACCAAAGAAAGATGGCAAGAACTAAAAATGGGAACAACACCAACTGCAACTGAACCAAAAACTTCTGAGATAGAAACTGCAATGAACACAATAAAGAAAATAAGTTCATTAAACAGCACGGAAGAAGAATATTAATAAAACAAAAGAAAGGCAGAAAAAATGGCTAAAGATATTTTTTCTAAGATAGTAAAAGATTATAATAATGAGTTAGAAGAGATACTAGAAAAGAAGGCTTTTTCAGAAGATGTAAAAAACCTTCTTTTAAGTATGTTATATAAAATAGAAAACTCTTATGAAGATTATAAAAAAACAAAAGTAAATGTATGTACAAAAAAACAATTTGTAAAAGAAATATTAGAAACAATAAAAAATAATTGCAATGAAATAGAAATAGTAAAACCACTAACAGAAGAAGGAAAAAAATTCTACGATGAGCAAATAGACTGCATAGTAGATAAAGAAAATGGAAAAATAAAAACTTTTCAAAACGAAAAAAGCATATTAGATGCAATACTAAAAATAAGACAACAAGAAATAAACATATTAGAAGAATATGAACTATACAAAGAACCAATCATAGAAATGCTATCAATAGGAAATAGTATGAACAGTCTGGAAGTAATAAGAGATTTTAATGGTTGGTCATGGGACATAACAATAAAAAATTATAAAGAAGAAATATACAACAAAATATATCAATTAATAACAATATTATTAGGAAATAAAGAATTAGACACATGGCTAAACAATAGAAAAACAGAAGAACAAGAAGAAGTACCAAGTAATGTAATATTAAGCAGTAAATATAATGAAAGTTTTGGAATAACAAAAGAAGAAATACAAGGAGAAAGAAAAGACTACCTAAAAGAATTAATATTAAAATTCGAAGAACTATATGGAGAAGAATTAACAAAAACATTTATAGAAGAATTAGTAAAAATATTAATAATAGTTTGTAGTAAATATAATAAAGAATATAGAAATAAAATAGAAGAAAAAATAAATGAGCTAGAAGAAAAGTACGAAAAAATGAATGATAATAAAGTATATTTAGAAAGCTTATCAAAAGAAAAAAGAGAAATAAATAAAAAAATAAAAGAAATAGATACAATACTTACCGATGAAAAAACATTAAAAGAAGAATATCAAAAAAGAAATGAAAAACTTCCAAATAAAGAAAAGATATTTAGTGTAAGTCACTTAAGACTAATGTTAGAAAAACAAAGAAATAATTATTTAGAAGAAATAAAAAGAATAAATAAAAATATGGAGCCAAAAGAATTTGTAAAAGCAAAGAGTGAGCTAGAAAAAAATATACTTTTCTATAAAGATATAAAAATAGAAGATTTATCAAAGAAAAACATAGATAGATTACAAACAAAATTAGAGGAAAAATTCTTAAAATGCTTTACGAAAAAAATAGAAAGGGCAGAAGAAAAGAAGCAAATAGAAGACTTAATATATGAAATAAGATATTATAAATTAATATTACCAAGCATAAATTTAGCAAATGCAAATTCTAAATACAACAAGACACTAGAAAAAGTAGAAAAACAACTAATACAAAAATCATGTGAAGAAAAAGTATTAGTAAGGTTTAGTGAAGATGAAGAACTAAATTATAAAATATTAAAAAATATACTAGAAACAAAAATAATAGACATAGACCAAATAGTGTATGTAGTAAAATATAATAAAGGAATACTAACAATAAACATATATGACGGGAACATAGAAGATACACAAGTAAAAATAGAAATAAAAGAAAAATCAGAATTAAGTGTAAAACTAAATAAAAAAATAAAATTGAAAGGATGATATTATGAAAGTTACTTTTTTAGGAGCAACAAAAACAGTTACAGGTTCTAACTTTTTAGTAGAAGCCGCAGGAAAAAAATTTTTAGTAGATTGTGGAATGTACCAAGGTGCAGCACAAGATGAATGGGAAAACTCAGCACCATTTGATTATGATGTAAGCCAAATAGATTTTATGTTATTAACACACGCACATATTGACCATTCTGGAAGAATACCAAAATTATATAACGAAGGATATAGAAATAAAATATATGCTACAAAAGCTACTTGTGACTTGTGCTCAATAATGTTACCAGATAGTGGACATATTCAAGAAATGGAAATAGAATGGAAAAATAGAAAAAGAAAGCGTAAAGGTTTAAAACCAGAACCACCACTATATACAGCAGAAGAAGCATTAAAATGTCTAGAAGTATTTGAACCTGTGAAATATGATGAAATAATAGATATAGACGAAAATATACATGTAAGATTTAATGATGCAGGACATATGTTAGGTTCAGCAATTATAGAAATTTGGGCAGACGAAGATGGAAAAAGGACAAAAGCAGTATTTACAGGAGACTTAGGAAACAATGATATTCCGCTATTATCATCACCAACAATGATAGATGACGCAGACTATTTAGTAATGGAATCAACATATGGTGGAAGACTTCACAATAGAAATGATGACAAAGCAAAAATGTTCTTAAAAATAGTATCAGAAACATTAGACAAAGGTGGAACAGTAGTAATACCATCATTTGCAGTAGGAAGAACACAAGAAATATTATATGAAATTAATACATTAAAAGATGTAATAAAAGATGAAGAATTCAAAAAAGAATATGAAACATTAATGAGATCACCAGTATATGTAGATAGTCCACTTGCAATATCAGCAACAGAAATATTTAAGAAGAACATGAGCATATTTGACGAAGAAACACAAGAAATAATAAGAAGTGGAGATAATCCACTAGAATTTCCAGGATTACAATTTACAAAAACAGCAGAAGAATCAAAAGAACTAAATGAAAAAAATGAATCTTCAATAATAATATCAGCAAGTGGAATGTGTGAAGTAGGAAGAATAAAACATCATTTAAAGCACAACTTGTGGAATCCAAAAAGCACAATATTATTTGTAGGATATCAAGCACCAGGAACACTAGGAAGAAAAATAGTAGATGGAGCCAAAAAAGTAAAAATATTTGGAGAAGAAATAGCCGTAAATGCTAGAATAGAATACATAGAAGGATATTCAGGACACGCAGACCAAGAATGGCTTCTAAACTTTGTATATTCTTTTATAACTAAACCAAAAACAATATTCTTAGTACATGGAGAACCAGAAGGACAAATAATATTAAAACAAAAATTACAGGGAACAACTCAAATTCCAGTAATAATACCAGAATATGGAGAACAATATGAATTAAATGAAGAAGTACAAAGACTTGGAAGAGTAAGAACAGCTAAAGAACATGAAAAGAAATATATAAGACTAGAAGTACTAGGAAGAATACAAACATTAAAAGAAGAATTAGAAGATATGTCTACAATAGTAAAAGATGAAATGTTACATGAGGATGCAAAAGACGAAGATATAGAAAAACTAAATGAAAAAATAAAAGATTTAGAACAACAAATAGTAAAAATAATAGAGTAGCATTAAAAATAAAAAACACCCCAGTTGCAAACTGGGGTGAAAAATGAAAGAAAGTAAAATAGGGTAATAGATTTTTTATATTAGCTGATAAAATTTAATATAAAATCTCGTTATACAATTGTTATTAAGTTGTCAAAGTTCAAAAGGTGTATCCGTCCAAATCTTTCATTTTTTTTTAAACTGCATTTAAAAGGGTCAGGATATAGTATTAAAAGATCCTGTTTTCTCCCATAAAATATGGTAGCATTCATCCCTCTTAAGACTCTTATCAAAAAAACCAAATGGGGGTTTAATAAAATTAAGTCTTAATTTTTTAATAATAACTCTATAACATATAATTTAACATAATATAGATAAAAAGTCAAGAAAAATTGAAAAAATACTAAAAATAATATTAAAATAAATACAAAAAATAAAATATAAAATACAAAAAAATAAGTACAAAAATTAAAAATATAATCCAATAAACAGGAGAAAAAATGAATAAATATAATAATGAAGCAATAATAGGAAATAAAAATATGTTAATAAGTTTTAGCGAAAAAGGAGAATTGCTAAGACTATTTTATCCTACGCGTGATTTTAAACAGTTTATAGAAGAAATGTATTTTGGTGTAAAAATAAACGATTCCAGAATAATATACTTACATGAAGATATAAACAATACATATAATCAATATTACACAAAAAGTACAAATATATTAAACACAGAAATAGAAAATACATATTTTAATTTAAAAATAAAACAAACGGATTTTGTACCAATAGATAAGGACATACTAATAAAAAGATATATATTAATCAACAATAATACAATAGATTTAAATATAAACTTTTTAATGTATTCTAATTTATATTCAAATATAAATAATATGGTTGGAGCAAAAATAAAAGAAAACTCATTAATACAATACACACACGATTATTTCATAAAAACAACAAGTAATTGTAATATCTCTGGGCATAAATTAAATGGAGCAAAAAAAGAAATAGAAGAAGGAAAAATAAGTGATAAAGACTATATAGGAATGGCAAAAGATGCAGGCATAAGCTATGAAGTAGGAACATTAAAACCAGGCGAAAGCAAAGAAATAGATATATTAATAACAATAAACAAAAATGATGATAAAAGAAATGTAGAAGAAGTTAATTTAAGAAAAGAAACAAATATAAACGTAGAAAAAGAAGAAAAAAATACAGAAAACCATTGGAAAAAATATGTAGAAGAACACGATGGTTTACAACTACTTAACAAGGAAAATAACAAAAATGAGCAAATAAAAAATATATATGAAAGAAGTATATTATTATTTCCACTACTAACAAACGAAAAAACAGGTGGAATAGTGGCAGCAGTAGAAGTAGATGAAGAAAGAACAAGAAGTG
>CAKPGD010000005.1 GCA_934154515.1 uncultured Clostridia bacterium | reverse complement strand
TATATCCCACATTGTTCCTGTTACTAATCCGCTTTGTACATAATTCGTTGAATACATACTATTGCTTAGTTTTAATGTTGTTTCATAGTCCGTATGATAATATGGAATTTCTCCTGCCTTTGTTGTTATTTTTCCTGTTGCTGTATGATTTAGACCATCTCTTATTGAAAAGTTAGTATTTTGCCAACCAGATGCTGTATTTTGTTTAGCAAAATTTATTCCTGTTGATAATGTTATATTACTTGTTCCTGCTTCATATCTTCCTATATAAAAGCCTCCATATTTTTGTATTTGTGGTAATTCTGCTGTATTTGTTTGTCTTTCCCATGTTGCATTTGCTTTGCCCCAGTCTATTTTTTTATACTCGCTTGCCTCACATGGTATCCATACAAATTGATTTCCTAATATTACTGTTTTCTTTTCTTCGTCTGTTAAATTTGTTTCTTGTTTTACTGTTCCATCACTATTATATATTACTCCTGCTGGTACATTTTCTATTCCAGCATATTTATTTTTATCTGCTTTGTTATCACTTATTACTACTCCTGAAGTTAATGTTCCTCCTACATAATAAAAACCTTTTGGCACTGGTACTGTATTTCCTTCTCCTACTGATACTGCATATACTGTTGATACTTTTGTTACATTTTTTACTTCTGAACCGTCTTTTGTTCTTATATAGCTTACATTTTCTGTATTCCATCCTGGCTCTAATTTAACTTCTGTTCCTGCCTCTATATCTTTTGTATTTTCTGGTAATTTATTTCCATCACTTCCTGTTTCTCCATTTGCTAATTGTTCTGCAAGTGCATTTAATCTTGCTTGTTCTTCTTCCTGTGCGTTTGCATACAAGTTTCTTGCTTCTTTTGCTCTTGTTATTATTCCGTTATTTCCTATTGTCATACTTATCGTTATTCCTGCTAATATTATTAACACTACTATTGTTACAATTAAACTTATTAGTGTTATTCCTTTGTTTTTCATTTCTTTAGATTTCATTATCTTTTGCTCCTTTTCAAATTATTTACTTAATTTTATAAGAAGTATATTTTTTTAACAATGTTTTACTTGTTTTTTAGTAATAATATTTTTACATAATCTTTTATAGCTTTGTCTTATACATTTCACATTTTTATATTTTTTTTATTTACAAATGTATACTCA
Source organism: uncultured Clostridia bacterium (assembly GCA_934154515.1). GTDB lineage: Bacteria > Bacillota > Clostridia > TANB77 > CAG-508 > UMGS1663. The sequence goes on along the minus strand of CAKPGD010000005.1, from coordinate 38,275 downwards.
AAACATTAACAAAGGTCAAGATTACAGTAAACTTAACAAATGTATTGCTATTCTTTTCACAGATTTTAGTTTAAAAAATTTAAAAAGTATTCATAAATATATGACCAAATGGAATTTACGAGAAAAAATATAGATATTTAAAGAATAGCCTAATTTACAAGAGTTAAATATTTTAATTCATTTTAACACTCATACGGTAATCTAAACTGTATGAGTGTTTTATTTGTGTTTATTCAGCTTTCAAACATAGTAACTTTTTTGTCTCATATTTTTTATTTTCATTAATTGTTAAGTACCATAAATATACAAGTATTATTAGTATTGCTATGTTTTTTATATAAAGAATTACTATACTACATACAGCTGTTAATATACATATTGTTATTTTTGATATTTTATTTGTATATTCATATGATTTTCCTAATCCTACTTTTATATGTAAAATTTCTTTTACTATTCTTCCTCCATCTAGTGGATATATTGGAATTAAATTAAATATTCCTATTAATATATTTGAGTATATAACCAGTTCTCTTTCTATTCCAATGAATTTCATATCGCATAATAAATATATTATTGTTATTATTAGATTGGTGAATGGTCCTGCCATTGCAATTATTAATTTTTTTAAAGATAGTAAATTTCCCTTTCCTATCTTTTTATTATAGTCTTCACATTTTACCTTAAATCCAACTGATACACCATATGGCATTATTTCTAGTTTTTCTGGTTTGAATCCTAATAGTATTCCTATTAACATATGCCCTAATTCGTGAATGAATGCAAATAGCATTAATATTCCATATATCTTTATTTGCCTTGTAAGGGCAAATATTATTATGAATATAAAGATTTTTAAGTTTAACCTTATTCTCATTTTTGTTTTACCTTCCTAATGTTTTCTTAATTAACTCTTTTTTATATATTTTATGCGAATGTTAGTATATATTCAGGGTCTATTGTTCTTCCATCTTTTCTTATTTCGAAATGTAGGTGTGGACCTGTTGCATTTCCTGTTTGACCTACTTCTCCTAATTTTTGTCCTTGCACTATTTCGTCACCTTCATTTACATATAACTTTTTGCAATGTGCATACACTGTTATTATATCTCCATTTTGTATAAATAAGTGTGTTCCATAAGAACCTTCTTCAGATGCTGTTATTACTTTTCCTGACATTGCAGCTATGAACACTGTTCCTTCATTTGCTCCAATGTCTATTCCTTTATGGTTTGCAGATACTATGTCTGTTGGTGTTCTTGAGCCATATCTTGAAGTTACTGTGTAACCTGTAAGTGGTAATATTAAGTTATAATTTTGTTTTATTTCGTTTGCATCTATTTGCATTTGTGATAGTTGTACTGTTGGCTCTGAATTTGTTTCTTTACTTTCATTTTGTGTTTCTAAATTTTCGTCTTCTCCTCCACCTATTCCTCCTTGTTCTTGATTATTTGTTTCTTCATTTTGTTCTACATTTTTCTCGTTATTTTCTCCTTTACTTTCTTCTGTATTTGTATTTTCTTCTGATTGATTTTCTACATTTTTTTCTCCTTCATTTTCATTATTATTTTCTTTTTCTGTATCTAGTGTAAAATATGTTTTTATATTGTTATTATAGTATTCTATTGCTGTGTTATATGCATTCTGAAAGTTTATGTCATATGTTAAAAATTCTCTTGTTTTTTTTATAAAACTTTCTGAAAATATGTAATTTGAATTTTTTATTAAATAAAATATGAAGTATAAAACAAAACATATTGCTATTTGCAATATTAGCTTTTTATATAGTTTATATTTATCGTTTGTTGTTCTGTTTACTGCATTTGCTTGCATTCTTACACCTGTCTGCATTTTTCTTCTATTGTATATTTCTTCAGCTCGTCTTATTCTTTCTTCTGAACTTATTACTCTTTCCAATATTTTTCCTCTCTTCCTTTGCAATTTTACTCGTTAATGTATATGCTTGTTTATATTTTTTATGACACACAAAAAAAGAACAATATCTCTACTGTTCTTTACTTTATTAATAGTGTTACTACACTAAATATTGAAATTATTGCAAAAAATAAAGTTGCACATTTTAATTTTTTGCAGGTTGCTTCTAATTTAACTTTTTCTCGTATGTTCATTTTTTTATTTTTTTCTAATTTAGTTGCATATTCTTCTATTATTAATTCCGCTTCTTTTATAACGTAGTCTTTTCCTGTACTTTTTTTGCTTTCTTTATCTTTCTTATTTCCTACTAATTCCTCTGTATGTACCTTTACGTTATCTTTTAATACTATGAACGCTTCTTCTATCATATTTGAAGGCAAGTTCTTTATTACTACCATGTTTTTCATTTTTTCTATATCCATATAATAACCCTCCATTTTAAGATTTATTATATAGATTTTTCCCATTTATTGTTTGTTTATACTTCTTTTATTGTTTTAATTATTCCTTTTGAAACTATTTCTGATAAACTTATTACTGCGTTTAATGATATGTTTTGTAGCACTTTGAAGTTATACTGTGGTATTTTATAATCTTTTCCTACTACTGCTTTTACACTAATATCCCCTATTTCTAGCTTGTTTTTGTTTAAACCTTTACCTAATATCGTTTTTTGGTTTGAAACAAATATTTTCCCTATATTTTCTTTTTTTGAAAGTGCAGCATCTATTACTATTAAACATACTTTTTCATTAATTTTTTGTATTATTTTTTCTACTTTTTCATAGTTTAGTGGATTTTCTAATGTTCCATACACATTTATATTTGAAAAGTTATATTCTTCAAGTTCTTTAGAAAGTTTTGTTCCTACTATTGGTCCAAAGCAGTCTCCTGTGATTCGATCTGTTCCTACACATAAGAATAGAACTTCATTATATTTGTTTTCTTCTTTTATTTTATAAAATTTTCTTTTAAAGTCATTTATAAAATTTTCTTCTATATTTTCACTTACTATATTTTCATATTTTAGCAATTGCATATCCTCCTAAGTTTAAGTTATGCAATTTTTTATTTTTTATTCTTTAATAGTTATTTTCTTGTGCTAATAATTATATTTATATTTTTATTATTTTGATATTTTTTTATGATGTCTTCTGAAAAGCCTGCTATTTCATTAGATAATACTATTGTTTTGCAGTCGTTGCTTATTAGCTCTTTCATTTTATTATCTATTTCTTCTGGATTTTGTATTTTATACACGTCTAATCCTAATCTTTCTGCCATTTTAAAATCTTTGTCGTCTTTTTCATATTTTATCCAAGATACTTTCATTTTTTTCATTCCTTGCATAATATATTTAGGTTTTATTTTTGGTTTTACCTATAACCATAAAAAACACTTTTTATCTTATTGTTTGCTTTTTGTTTTATTTTATGCAAAAAATGAACTTTAAAATTGTTCTATTTCTTTTTTAGTTAAATATCTCCATTCTCCAATTTTTAAGTCTTTTACTGTTATTTTTCCTATTTTTGCTCTATGTAAAGCTAGTACTTTTTTTCCTACTGCTTCACACATTTTTCTTACTTGTCTATTTTTTCCTTCATGTATTGTTATTTGTAATCTTGAAATACATTTTTCTTGATCTATTTTTAATATTTTTACTTCTGCTGGCTTTGTTATATAATCATCTATTTCCACACCACTTCTTAACTTTTTGACATCTTCTTCAGTTATTTTTCCTTTTACTGTTGCATTATAAGTTTTCTCTATTTCATGCTTTGGATGTGTTACTTTATAGATAAAATCTCCATCATTTGTTAGTATTAAAGCTCCTGATGTATACATATCTAGCCTTCCTACTGGCAACAATTTTATATTAACTCCTTTTACTAAATCTGTTACTATGTCTCTACTAAATTGGTCTTTTACAGTTGTTACATATCCTATTGGCTTGTTTAGCAATACATATACTTTTTCTTCTTTATTTTCTACTTTTTCACCGTTGTATTCTACTAAATTTTTACCTGGTATTACTTTTGTTCCAAGTTCTGTTATAACTTTTCCATCTACTTTTACTTTTCCAGCAAGTATTGCTTCTTCTGCTTTTCTTCTTGATAGTATTCCATTGTTTGCTAAATATTTTTGAAGTCTTTCTTCTTCCATTTTATTAAATTTCCTTATTTTATATTTAGGTTTTTAAGTAAGGTTTTGCCTATAAACCTATATGCTACTTTTATTGTTAAATTACTTGTTTTCTAGTTCTTCTAATATTTTTTGAAAATACTCTGGTAATGGAGCTTCTAGTTTCATTTCTTTTCCTTTTATTGGATGTTTGAATTCTAATTTTTGTGCATGTAAGCATTGACCATGTACATTAAATTCATTTTTTCCATTAGAATATACTTCATCTCCTATTACAGGATATCCTATTTCTGACATATGTACACGTATTTGATGTGTTCTTCCTGTGTCTATTTTTATTTCAAGTAAAGTATATGTTCCTTTGCTAGTTGCATATCTTTGTATCACTTTAAAATGTGTTACTGCTTCTTTCCCATTTTTCACTACTGCCATTTTTTTTCTATCTTTCGTACTTCTTCCTATTGGCATATTTATTGTTGCTTCATTTTCGGGAACTGTTCCTCTTACTAGTGCTATATATGTTTTCTTTACTTTTCTGTCTTTTATTTGTTCACTCATATTAATATGTGCTTTATCATTTTTGGCAACTATTAAAAGGCCTGATGTGTCTTTATCTAGCCTATGAACTATTCCTGGTCTTATTTCTCCGCCTATTCCTGATAAGCTGTCTTTGCATATTGCCATTATTGCATTTACTAGTGTTCCGTCTGGGTTTCCATTTGCTGGATGTACTACTAAACCTTTTGGTTTGTTTACTACTATTATATCGTTATCTTCATATATAATTTGAATTGGTATTTCTTGTGCTTTTAATTCTATTTCTTTTGGTTCTTCTATTTCAATTTCTATTTTATCGTTTTTTACTGGCTTATATGATGCTTTTGGAGCTTTATCATTTACTAAAATTTTTCCATCGTCTAATAGTTTTTTTACCATCGTTCTTGATAGTTCTGGTAATTTTTCACTTATATATGCATCTAAACGTTTTTGCTCATTTTCTTTTACTATTATTTTTTTCTTCATCTTTATTATCTTTCCCTTCTCTATCGTTTTGCCATATTTGCAAAAGGTGTGAATTCTTCTTTTTTCTCTATTTTTATTCAATATCTTTATTATACAATAAACACCCTGCTAAAAGCAAGGTGTTTGTTTTTTCCTATTTTGTTATTGATCTATACGGAATGATAAATATGTGATTTGGGCTCCGCCATCACTACTACGTGTATTGTATGTTACATTTGAAGATACAAAATCGTTTCCTCCATTTGTTCCCGTATACTCTATATTACTTTTTTTATAAGTATTAGTATCATAGTTAAAACATTTACTTGTATTAATATATGATGTCCCAGCACTTCCAGCTATTCCTCCGAAGTGACCACCGCCACCTCCACCATTAATAATAACATCTCTTTTATAGTATGTTGTTGTTAATGTTCCTGAATATGTTCCAACTATATTACCATATCCATCAGCCTCTGGCTTTGTATATTTTTCTGACTTAGACCATGTGACTACATCTCCAGTATCACTAGTAGTTCCATTTGTTCCATTTTTTAACACTCCATTTGATGTAGGTGTTGTTCCTATTGTTTCTGTTTTTATATTTCCTGTATCATTAGTTGTGTAATATCTATTTCCCGATGTATCGTGGTTGCTTTGCCATGTTCTATTAGTTTTATAACTATATCCTGCTCCTCCACCTGCTGTTAAAAGTTCTATATTTCCTAAATATGCTGATGTAGCTCCTCCTCCATTGTTTCCATTGCTTGAGGCTGTTCCACCGCCATTTGTTCCATCATATCCTCCAACCGTGATGTTTAATTTATCTCCTTTATTTAAGAATACATATGCTTTAGTATATGTTCCTTTTCCTCCAATAGCACCACCTTGTGCTCCATTAAGTTCAATTAAATATACTCCTTCGTATTCGCATGTAAACTCATTTTCTCCAACTTTAGAAAAGCTCCAACTTGACCCCTTTGCTAATGTATCTGTTGAAATAATTTCTTGTAAGCTTTCAATTGCTTTTGCAATTTCATCATCTGTTGAGTCCATTGTTACTTTTCCTCCAACTTTTTTAATTGCAGTTACAACTTTTAGCTTTAATGAGCTTAAATTATTTTCTAATTCTGTAATTTTATTATTTAAATCTAGTATTTTTGCATCTTTTTCATCTCCTGAAAGCTTACTGTTTTCTAATTGTTCTTGTAGTCTTTTTACTTGGCTTTCTAAAAGAGCTATTTTTGCTTTATTTTCTGTGTAACTTCCACTTGTAGTTGTTGTTCCTGTATATATATCTGATAAACTTAACTGTATATCCTTATCTTTTATTTTTATTGTATCTCCGTCATCTTGTAATTCCCCATAGTTTGAAATTATATCTTTTATTTGCTCGTCTTCTAATTCTTCATTTCTTGCTATTGCATCTACTTGTGCCGCTAATAATTCTGTTCCAATTTTTTCTTTGTATTCTGCTTCTAGTTGTTTTCTTTTTGCTTCTCTTGCTTTGTTGATTATTCCGTTTTCTCCTAGCGTTACATTTATTGCAACCCCTGCTAATATTATTAATACTACTATTGTTACTACTAGTGCTATTAGTGTTATTGCTTTTTCGCTTTTTAATTTGCTTTTGTCCATATTTTCCCCTTCTTTTGTTTATATTTTATATTCTTTTATGATTTTATAAGAATACTTACTTTTTAACAATATTTTTATGTCTTTTTTGTAGTAATTTTTTTACATAATTTTTCAAACATTATATTTTATTTTTCTAATCTCTCATAAATTACGAAATTGTCATCTGAGTATAATTCTCTATATGAGCTATCTCTTGATATGAACATATTTAATTTTGATTTTTTTGTTAGTATCACATGTGTTATATTATATTTTTCCATAGTATTTTCGTAATATGTTCCTATTGTTGATGTATTTATATAGTCTGAGAATATATTTCTACTTTCTTTTTCTCCATTTTCATTTACTGTTTCATTAAATTCTGGTGCATATAAATCTGCTCTTGAGTCTATAAATACAGGTATTCCTCTATATAATAAGTAACTTCCGTAATTGTATTCATTATAAAATCTTACATTTTCTGTATCTTTTACGTCTATGTTTTCTAATATCCAATCACATGCCTGTACTGGATATGTTGCAGAATTTATATATTGTGTATTAATTTTTGGTTTGTATATTGCAAATGCTACTAGTAATATTACTACTAGTGTGCATACTTTTCCTATTATTGTAGTCATGAATTTTTCAAAGTTTTGACATCCATCTGGGTCATATTTTTCTGCTAATTGTGTTACTAATTTTGCAAATATAAATCCACATATTAATATTAATAGTGATACTTGTCTTCTAGACATGAATATTAAATATACCATTCCTGCTAGCATGAATAGGTCACTTAGTTTTATTTTTGTGTCTGTAAATATTAATATTATTAAGAATATTGCAAGTACAAACATTGTGTCTTTTTCATTATATAGTGTAAGTGGTTGGTGTTCGCTTATGCTTTGTGTTGTATTTCCTTTCATTGTTTTTACTAGATATGTGTATGGTGTATCTCCTAATGGTGTTAATAAACCTACAAGTGCACATATTATCATTACTAATATTAGCCATTTCACTGCACTGTTTTTTGTTACTTTTATTCTATAAGGTTTTTCCCTCATTTTAGCTGTTTTTTCTTTTATTTTTTCTAGTTTTTCTTCTTCATCTGGTATTTCATTTTTTATTTTTGTTATCTTTGCTATTATCTTTTCTCTTTTTGCTTTTAATTTTTTTACTTGCTCTTCATTTTCTTTATTTTCTTCTATTTTTGAATCTATTTTATTAAGCTCTTTTTCAAAATCTTTTAGTGCATCTTTCTTGTTAAATACTATAAATCTTTGTATTATATGTTTTTCTGTAATTGTTGCAATTATATATTCTGCAATATATGGTAAGAATACTACAAAGAAGAATGGCCATACTGCTACATGCACATTTGCCATAATTAAAGATATTAATACTAATCCTATTAAATATCTTTTTTTCTTACTTTCTAAGAAACTTTCTATACATAGTATTGTTAGAGCAAATAGTATGTATGTTACTAGTTGTGCTCTTGCAGCTATGAAGTCTTTTAATAAATATATTTCAAATAGTGTTATAAAAAATGATATTAGTTGATTTTTTGTTAGTTTTTTATTTATTAAATATATTACTATTCCTAGTATGCTTGCAAGTATTATTGTTGAAGCATATATGAATAGCATTCCACCATCTTGTATTCCTGTCATTTCTCCTAAATGGTATATTTCATAAATTCCAACGTCATATAACCAATGTGGATATGTATATTTTAAATCTTGGTGCCATGAAAAATGTTCTGTCATATCTATACCATTATTTACTATTAATTCCCCTATTCTTATAGTATAGAATGTGTCATTTTGCAATGTTTTTGGTGATACTGCAAAGCAAAGTATTATTATACATATTATTGCTAAGACATTAAAACTTATTTTTGTTTTCTTTTCTTTTGAATTCATTTTTATTCCTCACTCTTTTTTATTTTTGATGCTTGTATTATATAATAAACACCTCGCATATTGCAAGGTGTTTTTTTTATTATTTTAGCTTTTATTCTTTTTTTAAACCGTTTTTGTTTTATTTTCTAAATATTCTCATACTATTTAATACTGTAAGTAGTGTAACTCCTGTATCTGCGGCTACGGCAAGCCATACTGGTGCATATCCTAATACTCCAAGTGTTAGTACTAATGCTTTTAGTATTAGTGAAAATGCTATATTAGTTTTTATTATTTTCATGCTTTTCTTTGCTATTTTTATTATCTCTGGTATACTTCCTATTTTGTTTGAAATTAATATTCCGTCTGCTGTATTGTTTGCTATTTCTGTTCCTTCTCCTATTGAAATACCAAAGTTTGCTTCTGCTAAAACAGGGCTATCGTTTATTCCATCTCCTACAAATGCTACTTTTCCGTCTTTTTTTAATTCTTTTACTTTTGCTAGCTTTTCTTGTGGTAGAAGTGTTGCATAAAATTTATCTATTCCTATTTCTTTTGCAATTTTTTCTGCATTTTTCTTATTGTCTCCTGTAAGCATTACTGTTTCTTTTATTCCTACTTGTTTTAATTCTTTTATAACTTCTTTTGCATCTTCTCTTATTTCTTCTTTTAAAGTTATATGTCCTTCTAATTTTCCATCTATTATTAAATAGTTTGCGTTTTCTTCTGTTTCTTCTTCTACACTATTTTTCTCTAATAGTTTTTTATTTCCAAATAGAACTTTCTTTCCTTCTATTATTCCTGTAATTCCGTGTCCTGCTACTTCTTCATAGTTATCTACATTATATGTTGTTTTTATTTGTTTGTTTTCCACCATTTGTTTAATTGCTGTGGATATTGGATGATTAGAATTTTTCTCTAGTGTATACATATATTTTAGTAATTCTTCTTCACTGTAATTTCCTTTAGTTTCTATTTTTTCTATTTGCATTTTTCCTGTTGTTATTGTTCCTGTTTTGTCAAATGCTATATATTCTGTTTTTGATAAGTCTTCTATATGTTTTGTTCCTTTTATTAACATTCCTTTTTTAGATATTGCTCCTATACATGAGAAGAATGCTAGTGGAACAGATATTACTATGCTACATGGGCATGATGCTACTAAAAATACTAGTGCTCTCATTATCCATTCTTTGATTTCTTGATGAAATACTAATGGTGGAATTATTGCTAAAATTAATGATATTATTATTACTGTTGGTGTATATATTTTTGAGAATTTTGTTATAAATTCTTCTGTTTTTCCTTTATTGTTTGTTGCTTCTTCTACTAAATTTACTATTTGTGAAGCTGTTGAATTTTTATAGTCTTTTTCTACTATACATATTAAGCTTCCTGTTAAGTTTATGCTTCCTGATAAAATTTCTTTGTCTTTTTCTACATATATAGGATTACTTTCTCCTGTTATGCTAGATGTATCTAAATTTGATGTTCCTTTTATAATTTTACAGTCTAGTGGTACCATTTCTCCTGGTTTTATAATTATTTTGTTTCCTACTTTTATATCTTCTACATTTACTATTTTATCATCTTCATTTTTGTCTAATAAATTTGCTGTTTTTGCTTTTATTTTTACTATATCTTGTATGTTTTTATTTGAATTTTCTACTGCTTTGTCTTCTATAAATTCTCCTAATTTAAATAGTAAAATTACCATACAGCTTTCTGGAAATTCTCCTAATTCAAATGCTGCAATTACGGCTATTGTCATTAATGTATCTTCTTCAAAATTTAACTTAAATATGTTTTTTATTCCTTCTAATATTAACTCATATCCTGAAAATAGTATTACTAGTAAATACATTGTTATTTTTGCTTGCATTGGAATTACTGGTATAAATGTTAATCCAAATATTATTATTGAAATAATATAAAGTATTATTTCTAATTTACTTTCTTCTTTTTCTTCATAATGATGCTCATGATTTTTTTCGTGTGCACATGAGCTACAGTTTTTACATGCCATTTTATTTTTCTCCTTTTTCTTCTCTTATATGTTCTAATGCCATTTTTATTATTCTCTCTATATGTTCATCTTGAAGGCTATAATATACTTGCTTTCCTTCTTTTCTATATTTTACAAGTTTTGCTGTTCTTAATAATTTTAATTGATGTGATACATTTGACTGTGTAAGACCTAAAAGCTCGCATAGGTCACATACGCAAAGTTCATTGTTTAATATACTACATATTATTTTTAATCTTGAACTGTCTGAAAATAGTTTAAACATATCTGCTATTTCCATTATTTCATCAAATGTTGGCTCTGTTTTTTTTACTTCTTCTATTTTATTATAATGAGGGCAATTTTCATTGCATACTAATTCTTCTTTTTCCATTTTATTACCTTCTTCCTATGAACATATGAATATTTATTCATATGTTACTATATATTTATTCTTTTGTCAATACATTTATTACTATATTATTATTACATTTTTGTAACATTTGAATATTTATTCTTATATTATATGTAATTCCGCTTTTTCTACTTATATTGACATTTTTCGACTTTTAACGTATTATATTTATAGTAATTATATATGGGAGTGATTTATAATGTTAAAAGAATTTAAGGATTTTATTTCTAGAGGAAATGTTATGGATATGGCTGTTGGTGTTATTGTGGGTGGTGCTTTTCAAAAAATAGTTACTTCTCTTGTAAATGACATTATAATGCCTTTTATTACTGTTCTTACAGGTAAAGTTGATTTTTCTGAATTAGTTGTAACTATTGGAAATTCTCAAATAAAGTATGGTAATTTTATTACTACTATAATTAACTTTTTAATTGTTGCCTTTTCAATTTTTATAGCTATTAGAACTTTTAATAAATTAAATGCTAAAACAAAAGAAATGGCAGATAATAACAGTTATTTAAATAAAGCTAAGAAAGATTTAAAAAAATTAGATAAAAGAAAAAAGAAAGGAAAAGTTGACATTGAAGAAGTTGCTCCAGAGCCAACTACTAAGATATGCCCTTTCTGCTATTCTGAGATAAACTATAAGGCTACTAAGTGCCCTCATTGTACTTCTGATTTGACAGTTGAAGATTTGACAGTTGAAAAAATTGAAAAACAAGAAATATAACTTATGTTTTACAAATATATATTACTATGTTTTGTTATTATTTTATTTATATTATCCCAAAAAAAGAGGATTTTATTTTTCCTCTTTTTCTTTTTGTTCTTCTTCTTTCATTTTAAAGAATTCTTTATATCCTATACATACTACTGCAATTACCATTAATGCAAATGATAATGCTTTCCATATGTCACTTTCGAATAATATTACTGCAAACATTCCACATGCTACACTTACTCCATATAGTATTAGTACTGCTTCTTTTTGAGTAAAACCTTTTGCTATTAGTTTATGATGTAAATGCCCTTTATCTGCTTGCATTACTGCTTTTATAGATTTTCCTTTTACTAGCCTTCTTACTATTGCAGATAGTGTATCAAATATTGGAAGTCCTAGTACTATCATTGGTAACACTACTATAAATGCTGTTGCTGTTTTTGCAATTCCTAGTATTGATACTATTGCAAGTGTAAATCCTATAAAGTTTGAACCTATATCCCCTAAAAATGTTTTTGCTGGGTTGAAGTTAAATGGTAAGAATCCAGAAAGTGCTCCTACCAATGCTGTTACCATTATTATTGCTATGAATGGTGAATCATTTAGTGCAAAGATTATTAATAATGATACTGATGAAATTATTGCAATTCCTGTAGATAACCCATCTAGCCCATCTATTAAATTTATTGCATTTGTAATTCCTACTATCCATCCCATTGTTAATATTATTGAAAATACTTCTCCTATAACAATGTTTCCTTCAAAAAATGGTAAATTGAAATTATTTATTCTAATTCCAAAAGCTACTACTATTCCTGCTGCTATCAATTGTCCTGCTAGTTTTGTTAATGGCGTTATTCCTTTTATATCGTCAAAAAAGCATACAATACTTAATGCTAATATTCCTAATAAAAATCCTATCAATTTGAATATATAATTTTCTTCACCTAATAAATCTATATTTCCTTCTAATGAAGATGTTATGCATAAATATATTGTTGCTAGCAAAAATCCTATTATTATTGCCGGTCCTCCAAATTTTGGTATTGGCTTATTATGCATTCTTCTTTCATCTTTTGGTACATCTACTGCTCCTATTTTTTTAGCTATTTTTATAGTATATGGTGTTAATACAAATGTTGTTATAAAAGCCAATAAAAATGCTATTGCTATATCTCCCCACATAGGCAACCCTCCTATTTTTAGTAATATATCACAATAGCATTATTTTTACAATATTTTTTCTACATTTTATACTCTTTTTCGAGCTTATCATTTGTATATATTTTTGAAATTATTTCCAATTGTTTTTTATTTTCGTTTGAAATATTGAATGAATATAATTTTTTTGCAGGTGCCACTGCAATATATTTTAGAGCATTCTTTGTAGAGTCTGATATTTCTATTGCTCCTGTGTCCTGCTTACTACATGCATCACATTTAAGCCCATTATCTTTAAAGCTAAAATGATGCACATTTTCTTCTCCACAACTACAACATTTTTCTAGTATTGGTCTAAATCCTAGTAAACACATTAATCTCATTTTAAATATTGAAACTACAAATTCTAAATCCATATCTGTTTCTGATATTACATATAATGTATTTAAGTATAGTTGTAATATTTTATATGTATTTTGATTTTCGTCTGTTACATCTTGTATTATTTTTGTTATATGTACTGCATAATTTAATTTATCTATATCTATCCTTATATTATAAAATAGTTCTATTGTTTCACACGAATTTACTGTATATGTACTTCCTCCTTTAAACATCATGAAATCTGCAAAACATAAAAATTGTGTGCCTGCCATTAGTTGACTTTTTGGCCTTCTTGCACCTTTGGCAGAGCACGAAATTTTTCCATTTGGAGTTAGTACCGTAAGCATTTTGTCAAAATCTCCCATGTTATTTTCTGCAATTACTATTCCTTTTACTTTTACTGTACTCATAATTCACCTTTAGATTTTATTTGTTATCTTTTATTTCTTATCTATCTTTAGTTTTTCTTTGTTCTATGTTTTTTTTTGAATTTTGTTCTAAATTTTGTTCTATATTTTGTTCTATATTTTGTTCTATATTTTGTTCTATATTTTTTACTTCAACTAATTCCAAATATGAATCTATGCTTCCTGTATTTTTAAAAGTATTCCATGCCATTTGTTTTATCATAGAAATCATCTCCTTACTAGTATAAAGTTATAAATATAACTTTTATAAACTTATCTTTTGCTTTTTTTTATATTTTATACATTGTATTAGTTTTTTCTAATTCAATTTAAATTTTTTTACTATTGAGTCGTTGTTAAGCCAGTCTTCTTTTACTTTTACCCAAATTTTCAAATTAACTTTTGTTCCTAGCATTCTTTCTAAGTCTTCTCTTGCATAAGTTCCTATTCTCTTAAGCATGTTTCCGCCTTTTCCTATTATTATGCCTTTGTGTGAATCTCTTAAACAATAAATAATTGCTTCTACATCATATATTTCTTCTCCATTTTTTGTTTTTCTTAGTTTCATCTTTTCTGTTTCTATATATAGACCATGTGGCACTTCATCATCTAACAATTTTAGTGCTTTTTCTCTTATTACTTCTTCTACTAATTGTCTAGCAGTTTGGTCTGTATACTCTTCTATATCATAATATGCAGGACCTTCTTTTAAGTTCTTTTCTATTTCTTCTAAAATTATTTCTATATTTTCTTTTTTCGTTGCAGATACTGGTATTACTGCGGAAAAATTATATTCTTTTCTATATAATTCTATTAATTTTAATAATTTTTCTTTGTTCTGCACTAAATCTATTTTGTTTATTATTAATATTGTTTTTCTTTTTGACTCTTTTATTTTTTCTAATATTTTTGAGTCTCCTCTTCCTATTTCTTCTGAAGTTCCATCTATTACAAATAATATTACATCTACATCTCCTACAAATGTAAATGCTGTATCTATCATTACTTCGCTTAATTTTGATTTTGGTTTATGAATTCCTGGAGTATCTATAAATATTATTTGTGAATTTTCTCTATTTACTATTCCTTTTATTGCAGTTCTTGTTGTTTGTGTTTTATTTGCTACTGCTGCTACTTTTTCTCCTACTAGTGCATTTAATATTGTTGACTTTCCTACGTTTGTCCTTCCTATTATTGAAACAAACCCTGATTTAAATTTTTCTTCCATTATTTTTACTCGTATAATTTTGTTCTTTTATACGAATTTCTCCTTTCTTTGTTGCTTTTATAATTTTATATTAAAGTAATATTTTATTTATAACACATTTAACTTGCTAAATTTGTAGAATTTAGTAAGTTATTTAATTTTATTTTTACGTACTAATTTTAGCATATTTCATCGTTTTTTTCAATTGTTTAATATAATAAAAACCTTCAGCAGTATTTGTGCTGAAGATATTTTTATTATATTATGTTTTATTCATTTACCGTATTAGTGGTTGTGTTTTCTTCTGTTATTACTCCTGGTTCAAATGTTACTTTTGAATCTATTGGACAAATTTGGAAGAATGTGTTTCCGTCATTTACTTCTATTTCTTTTCCATTTAAGTCTTTATAGATAGTTTGACCTGATCTTGTTGTTTTTTCGCAAGTAATTTTTATTGCTTTTCCATTTGTAATATAATATCCATCTAGTGTTTTTACGTTATCTAGAGTTTGTCTTCCTTTATTTTCTCCATCATTTAGAGTTGTATTTTTAGCAAATGTTATTATTATGTTTTTGGCTGTTACTACTTCTTCTGTATTCCAGTCTACTTGTTTTATTTTTCTCGTATATCTTACATAATTTTTTGCATTTTCGTCATATTCATATGATACTGTGTTACTTGTTGAATATGGTATTGTAACTTTATTAGCTATTATGTTACTGTCTAAGTCAAATTCTTCTCCTACATAATTTAATACACTCTTTTGGTCTGAAGTTACTCTATATCCTTTTTTCTGTGCCAATTTTAGTATTGTTTGTGTATTTGTTACTGCATTGTGTGGAGCATATTTATCTTTTACTCTCCAGAAGTCTGTTCCACTTTCGTATATACCATTTATATTGTTTACTCCTAATTTTGCTATGTCGTTTTTAGCTTGAGGGCTGAATCCGAAATGTACATATATTGCATCATTTTCTAATGCATAGTCTAAGAAGTAGTGTCTTGAACTTCTTATTGGTCCTATTTTATCTAAGTCTTGTCCTTTAAATAGTGCCATTAATCTTGTTTCTCCGCCTTCTACTATTATTTCATATACTGCATATGCTTTACTAATATTTGCTTGTGGAAGTGCATCTTTGTGGTTGTCTATCATTACTGCTATTGGTCTTTCTGTTCCTTTAAATGTTTGTGGTTCTTTTACCTCTACTACAATATCTCCATTTTTTTCTGTGTTTTCTCCATTACTTACTTCTATTATGTTTTTATCTTTTACTATCTTAATTGCAAGCAATATTCCTACTGCTATTATTGCTATTACTAATATTGTTATTAATATTTTTGTTCCTACTGATTTCATCTTCTCATCTTTCCCTTCTTTTTTACTTTATCCTACAAATTTATTTACTAATACTAATATTGCAACTATTACCGCATTTATTGCTGCAAGTACTACAGCTCCTGCTGCTACATCTTTTGCTATTTTTGCTAATTCATGGTATTTGTCTGTTATTAAATTTACCGTTACTTCTATCGCTGTATTTATCATTTCTGCAACTATTACCATAAATATTGCTATTACTATAAATATAAATTCTAGTGGTGTTAGTTTTAATATAAGTCCTGCAATTACTACTAATATTGAAATTACTATTTGAACTTTTATATTTCTTTGAGTTTTTATTCCATACCATATCCCACTAAATGCTTTTTTCCAAGCATCTATAAAGTTCTTATTTCTTAATCTTTCATCTTCCATTTGCTTTTTCATTTCCTTTATTTAGCTAATATTTTTTACTTTATATTTTGTATGATTTAAAATCTATAAATTTTTAGCTCATCTAAAATTTTTTCTTCTTTTGGTCTCATTTTCTTTTTATCTTCTTCTTCTATATGGTCATAACCCATTAAATGATAAAATCCGTGAACTAACATATATGAAAGTTCTCTTTCAAAGCTGTGTCCATATTCTATTGCTTGTTCTTTCACTCTATCTACTGATATTACTATATCTCCTATTGTTTCTTGTACTAACATTTTTTCTTGTTTTTCTACTATTTCATCTATTTCTTGTTTTTCAAACATTGGAAATGATAGTACATCTGTCTCTTTGTCTATATTTCTATATTCTTTATTTAATTCTCTTATTTTTTGTGGAGTTGTTAATGTTACTGTTATATATAAATTTAGATTTTCTAGTTTTTCTTCTTCAAAGCACTTTGTTAATACTTTGTTTATTTTATCTTTATAGTCTTCGTTTTCTTCAATTTCATCAAAATGAATTGCTACTAGCTCTTGCATAATATTTTCCTTCCTGTATATTTTCCGCATGATTCATAGTTATTTTTTATTTCTCTCATTGCTCCTAATGAAACTAATCTTTTTTTGTAGAATTGTATTATTCTATAATATTTATTTTCATTATGATATACATATTTTAAATCTTCTTTTACAAATAATATTTCCTTTTGTTTTTCTTTTTCTTCTTTATCCTTTATTGTTCCTAATTCTTTATATTTTTGCCAGAATACTTTGTAACTTTCTCTCTTTTCTGGCTTGTCCCAATATACTTTTGTAGAAAGAAGTTTTACATTATATTCTTCTATTAGTTTTATTAATAATGAATATGCTTTTTCTCTCTTCTTTGTAACTTTTGTATCTACTATTAAGCTTCTTACATCTTTTATTAATTTTATATAACATTGTTCTGCTACTATTAATGGAAGGCTATGTGTGAATAGTTTTCTACTAATTGCAATTAATGCCATCCTTTTTTCTATTACATCATTTTGATCTAGTTTTCCTACTGTATAGCTTTCGAATTTGTTGTATTCTTCTACTATTTCTTTATAAGTATCGTTTTCATTTATATCTATTTTTATTGGTAATATTAATGTTATATATTCTTCTAATAAATTAAATATTTTTTCATATATTTTATCTCTACTTAGGTCTGTTGCGTTATCTGCAAGTTTTATTGAGAAATGTTTTAGGAGTCCTTTATAAAGACTATCCATTTTTTCTATATAAAAGCCTTTATATTTATCCATTAGTTTTGGTTTGTTTAATTGTTTTATTGTTTCGTAATCTAATTCTAACAAATATTTTTGCTTTCTATATTTATATTCTAGATATTCTGTATCTTTAATTCTTATTATATTATAATATTTTGATAGTGCATCTTTTTCGAATTCAGACGCAGTACCATTTTTTACTTTTTTATAGATAGAATCCATTACATGTTTGTCTATTGATTCTAAGTACAAACTATATGCTTCTTCATATTTCTTTTCTTGAGTTTCTTTTTTTGTTTCGTCACTTTCTTTTACAGTTTCAAATGTTTCGTATGCTTTTAATACATTATTTCTCTTCATAGAAATAATCATTCCGTTAATTCCTATTTTTGTAGGTACTAACATTTTTGTTAAAGTATTTGTTAACTTTGTAAAAAATGTTTTGTCTGCATAGACTCTTAAGCTTCTTTCTTCCATTATATCAATCCTTTCAAAACACTATTTTTTCTTTTGTCCCAATTTCTTCTAGTACTTCATATATCATTTCTACTTCTACAAACTCTTCTGTTTCGTTATAGTTTATATATGTATTTACAATATTTTCTTTGTTTTCTATTTGTTCTTCTAATGTTTTTTTTACATTTTCTATTCCTATTTGTTTTGCTTCTTCTGGTGTATATTCAATATTTTGTTCTTTTTGCTCATAATTCGTCTTTTTTACAATTTCAATTGGTAAATAGAAATCTGAAAATATTTTTATTTTTTTTGTTTCTTCTATTGTATCATATTTTTTTAATTTTGAAAGAGTTTTATAAAAATTTATTTGAAAATTATTTATCTTTACGGAATATTTATTTTCCTCTTTTCCTGTTCTTTCATTTTCTACTTGTTTTAATTCTATTTTTTCTTTTTGTGTATACCATACTTTTGCTGTAACTTCACCATTTGCGTGTACATATCTTATTCCTGTATACTTACCTTCTAACCAACCACCTACTAGTATTGTTCCTTGTTTTATTGTATCTCCTTCTTTTACTAGGGCAGTACCATTTTGAGCGTTTACTTTTACTATTATTCCGGGTTTTGTTGCAACAATGTTACAATAATCTTCTTTATCTATTATGTCTGGCTTTTTATCCGCTTCTACTAACTTTACAACTGCATTTGTTCCTTTTATTTCTATTCCAACCCACGCTAAATCGTCTCTTTCTAATCTCAACCTATTTATTATTTCTTTTGAATTTATTTTACCCTTTAGAACACCTACTTTCAGACCATCTTTTTCTAGTTCTTTAATTATTTCTTCTTTTGCTATCTTGTTATTTCCTTGTATTTCTACGTTCCAAACAAAATTAGATAGTGAAATAACTAGTACTGTTAGTACTAATAAAAAAAAGAAAAATATTTTTCTTTTTTTATATTTATTAAATATAAAAGGAAGGCCTTTTTTGCTTTTTATTTTTACTTTGCATTTAGAGTTTTTTACTATTTTAGATATTTTTTTAAAGTTTCTTATTCCTATGTTGCAATATACAAGTGTAGATTTAGTTCTTTTTATATTCCATAAAAATATTCCTTTTGAAATACAATTATTTATAAACTTTTCTACGAAATATCCTTCCACTTCTATATTTAAATATCCTAATATATAGTTCAAAAGTATTTTTATGTACAAAATAATCCCTCCTGTTTTTTTATTTTTCTTCTTCCTCTATGCTTTCAAAGTCTATAGATTCTATTTTTCCAGTTACTTTTATATCGTCTGATGTCATTTCTGTTAATTTCAAATTGAATCCATTTATATTTATAAGTCCTGAATATGTGCTTATTCTTATATAAAATTCTTGATAATCTAATATTCCTTTATAGTTTTCTATTAGCATTTCCCCAAATGCCATTATTGTTATTCTGGGTTCTGTAGATGATATTTCTTTTGGTATTTCAAGTAGTCTTTCAAATCTATTTTGTGTTTTTTGCTTTCTTTGATTTCTCATACTTAAGTCTCATTCCTTCCTTTTCTTTGCTAAATTTTATCTTTCAAAATTATCTAAAGTTGTGAATTCATATCCCATTTTTTTTATTTCTTTAATGCAATAGTCTAATACATTTGTGTTGTCTTTTGAATTTCCATGAAGTAGTATTACCGCACCTTTGTGAATATTATCTAATATTTTCTTTTTTGCATAATCTTCTCTTCCTTGTTTTTGTTCATTCCAGTCATCATATGCAAATGACCACATTACTGTTGTATATCCAAGTGTATTGCAATAAGCTACTGACTTTTCGCTATATTCACCTTTTGGTGGTCTTATATATTTCATTTCATAATTAAATTTTTCGTACACTGTTTGATGTAATTTCATTACTTCTTCTTTTATTTGCTCTGTTGTTAGTGATGGCATACTTTTATGATTTACTGTATGGTTTTAACCTAACTAGATGTACCACTTTTTCATCTAAAATTATGTAGTTAACATCAATAACTACTTTCTAATTTATTATGCTATATCTTTCTTATATATTACTTTCTCATAAGGATTTGAAAAAGTTAGTTCTATTGTAATATTTTTATTTTTATCAAATGTAATTTTCCTTACTAATGCCTCTATTGTTTCTCGATCTGGCTCTTCCATTTTTAAGAATTTTTTTGCTATTTTTCTTATTTCTTTATACTCCTTATCTTCTAGTTTTTTACTTTGTGCATTAGTTATTTCATTTTCAAGTTCCTTAATTTCTTGATTTATAGATTTTCTTTTATTTTTCATTCCTTCGTATATTTTATTGAAGTCATCTATTGAAATTTCATTTTTCAATTTTCTTTTGTAAAGTTCTGAAAATCTATTTTCAATTTCTTTGAGTTCCTTATTCTTACTTTCAATAATCAACTTATTCTTTTTTTCTCTTGTATCACTTTTTACTTTTGCTTTTTTATAAGTTTCTTTTATTTCTTTGGAAGTAATGTCTATTTTATTTAACTCATTTTGTATTACTTTTTTAAGTTCTCTTAATATTATATGTTCTCCAAGAATTTTATTCTCGCATAACCTTATATAATCATTTCTCTTTTTACATATTGCATAGTTTCCCTCCCAATATACTTTGCCACTTTTATTTTTGCTTATAGAATGCATAAATGTTGCTTCATTTCCACATTCTCCACAATATACCATACCTTTTAGAATATAATTATATTTTTTCTTATTATCTGTATTAAATGAATTAAATCTAGCTTGAACTTTTTTCCATAGTTCTTCATCTATAATAGGATCATGCATATTCTTTATTACAATAAATTCTTCTTTTTTCTTCTGCCTTCCTTTTTTTATTTTAGGACTTATTTGTTCTCTTTTACCACTTACAACATACCCTAAATAAGTTTGATTTTTTAACATATTTCCTATTGTTGTTCGTAGCCAAACATACTCTCCAGATGGATTTTTGCATTTTCTTTTTGTACAAGGCATATTCATATAGACAGCAGGTGGTACAATATTCCTTCTATTCAATTCATCAGCAATTTTTATAGTTGACATTCCTTTATTTCCGTACATATCAAATATTTCTTGCACAACTTTATATACATTTTCATCAATAACTAAATGATTTTTTATATTTTCATCTTTTTTATAACCATAAGGAGCAATTCCTGCTTGATATTCCCCATTTTCCATTTTCTTCTTTTTTACACTTTTTATTTTTTTAGAAATATCTTGTATGTAATAATCATTATAGCTTAACTTAAACGATAAAAACTGCAATCCTCTTGCATTTATAGTATCTACACCATCACCTATTGCAATATATCTTATAGCTTTTGATGGTAAGTACCTTTCAAGATAGTAACCTGTATCTATATGATCTCTCCCAAATCTTGATAGGTCTTTTGTGATAATGCAATCTATTTTTCCATCTTCAATGTCTTGTATCATTCGCTTAAAGTCTGGTCTATCAAAATTTCCTCCTGTATAGCCATCATCAATATATTCTCCTACTGCTTTTAAATCGTCATTATTATTTATAAAATTATCTATTATATCTCTTTGATTTTCTATACTTTCACTTTCTTGCTTATCTCCGTCTTGTTCTGATAATCTTAAATATTTTACTGCCCTATATATTTGCATTTATATTGCCTCCTTTAGTCCTTCTTTTATTTCTATCTGCCCAAATCTGAAGGTTATAATTACATTTTTTTGACTATCAAATTCTATTTTCTGAATCAATTTTGAATATAGTTCTCTACTAGGATTTTTAATAGATAATATTTCTTCTGCTACCTCTTTTATTTGTTTATAATTAAGACTATTACTACTTTTTTTGGTTTCTTCTATCTTTGTTTCTAATTGTTGTATCTGCTGTAAAATTAGTTTTTTCTCTTTTAATAAGTCCTCATAAATAATATTAAAATCTTCAGTTGTTATTACATTTTCAGTTTTATCTTTATAGACTTGTTTTATTGTTTCATTTTTTTCTTTTAGCTTGCATTCGTAAGTCTTTAATTGTTTTTTGAAAAAATTGATTTTTGTGTTGATTTTTTGCTCAGCATTGTCATATATTTCTTGTAATTCATCATCTGAATAAGATAATTTTTGTACTTCTTCTTTTATTGCACTAATTACTTTTTCTTCTAGTTCTTCTAATTTTATAGGTTTACATTCGCAATCATTTCTTTTTGAATTTTTATTAGAACATATAAAACTATTATTTTCCCACATATTGCCGTTTTTTCTTTTTGCTACTCTATGTCTATATATTGCTTTTCCTCCACATTCAGCACAATGTACTAACTCTTTTAAAGGATGTGTGTATTCCTCAGATTTGTTTGTTCTAAATTTTTTATACATTTCTATTTTTTCCTGTGCTTTATTCCATATATCTATTGAAATAATTGCTCTATGTTTATTAGGTACAATGATGTATTCTTCTTTTTTTGTTTTTCTAACTTTATCAACCTTATGACTAATTTTTTGATATTTTCTACCTACTACATTTCCTATATATATTTGATTTTGTAACATTTCTGATATTTGACTATATAGCCATTTGTATTCTGATATATCTTTCTTACCTTTCATAATAGTCGGAATCTTTAAATATATTGCAGGTGGTAAAATTTCATTTTCATTTAATTTATCTGCTATTTGTGTTGTTGACATTCCTTTATTAACATACATATCAAATATATCTACAACTACTTTTGCTGATTCTTCATCTGGTATTAGATGATTTTTTATTAAACTATCTTTTTTGTAACCATAAGGAGCAATATTTCCCTGAAATTCTCCCTTTTCTATTTTTCTTTGCTTTACACTTTTTATTTTATTAGATATATCTTGTGCATAATAGTCATTAAAACTTAATTTAAAAGTTAAAAATTGCAATCCAGATGGATTATTGGTATCAACATTATCGCCTATTGCAATATATCTTATAGCTTTTGTTGGTAAATACCTTTCAAGATAATATCCTGTATCTATGTGATCTCTTCCAAATCTTGATAAATCTTTTGTAATAATGCAGTCTATTTTTCCATCTTCAATGTCTTGTATCATTCGTTTAAAATCTGGTCTATTAAAATTAGTTCCTGTATATCCATCATCGATATATTCTCCTACATCTTCTAAATCATCACTATTTTTTATAAAATTGTCTATTATATCTCTTTGATTTTCTATACTTTCACTTTCTCTATCATCTCCGTCATCTCTTGAAAGACGCAAATACTTGACTGTTCTATCTTTTCTATAATTTATATTGCCACAATTATTTATTCTTTTCATCTTACCTCCTCTCCAGAATAAATAACCTTTTTACGATTTAATTTTATCTTTTAAATTATTTGAAGTAAAATGTGCAAATTTAATATTATTTACTGATCTTCACATTGTTCTATAATTTCGTTAAATTTTTCTTCTAACAAATTGGTTATTATTTCTCGTAAATTTTCTTTTCCATAGATAACTTTTACTTTGCTATCTTCTTTATTTTCTTCCAACATTACCTCCTTACTTTCATATTAAAAGGTATTTAGGTAATGATAAATTTATGAATAATTGCTTTATTTTTATAAAATTATTCTTCTGGAAAAAATTCATCAAGTATAAAATTAGCTTCTTTTAAAGTTTTTCTTGGGTGGTGTGAATATACTTCTGATAAAAATTCTGTTACTATTTTTTTTGGTGTTATTTCTTTTTCTCGGTTAGTTAATACATAAAAAATACAAGTTGCATAAGCAAAAAAATCATCTGGAGTTAGTTTCCACGAAAAAGGAATTGTATCCAGTAGTTTTTTATTTCGTAATATAACTTCTTGTGTATCTACATCATCTCTAACCATTTCTAATATAAATTTTAATATTATTATCCAATGTTTCTTTTTAATGTCTTTTATCTCAGTATGATATTTTTCATACCCTAAAATGTAATAGGCTATTGCCTCTTTTACTTCCATATTTATATTTCCTATATTTGTTTTCAAATTTGTTCCCTCCTAACAAAAAAACAAGCCATTTTTGACTTGTTTATCTTTCTAAATTTTTCTTTGATTTCATTCTCATCTCAATTCGTCCTTTTCTTTGTTTCTCGCTTACTGGTCTCCATTTTAAATTGTTATGTACAATAACATTTTTCGTTTTGGGTATAGTTTTGTTTTGTTGTTTATTAAACATTTCTTTAAATTGATTTTCTTGTGTTCTATCACTTTCATTTATAACTTTTTCTTTTTTAGTCGTGTCCATTTCGTTTTCAGTTGTTTTACTATTTTTGCCTTTAATTACACCATCTTGCATTGAAATTATTTGACCTTTTATGCTCTGTAAAAATATTTTTGTTTTCACAAGTGATGGATCTCTTATAATTGAAGATAAACTTTCTGCTATAACTCCCTCTAATTTTCCACTATTTATATCATCTACTAATTTATCTAGTGAAATTCTATTTTCTAATGCACCAGAAAATCCAATATCACAATATATATGATTAACATTATACCCATTGTCTTTACAGTATTTTAAAATTTGCTCTTTCTTTTCCTCTAATTCTAAAATTGCTGAAAACTCATTCTGACAATAACCTATTCTTATATAAATCCCATACAATTTACTGTTGTCTTTATTATCATTATTTAAAGTTATAATTTTACTATTTTGATATTCTCTAAAATTCTCTGGGTATCGTAATTTTATTGCTTCCATGAAATATCTAGCATACCCATCACAAAACAATTCACTAACACAATAATTCTTAGATACTCTATCTTCCTTTTCAGCTTTTCTATCTTCATACATATTATCACTATTCCATAAATTCAATGCCATTCTTGTTACTCTTTTGCTTGTCCCTGTTTGCCATGCACTTTGTAAACTGTCTATATTGGTTCTATCTGTTTCCAAATTAAGAATATTATTAAAATTGCTTCTTGTAGTTTCGCATATACCTAAAGTATAAATTGCCGATTTGTGATATACATCTGCTTTTCCTATTCTTTCTAACCTTGAAATTTGCCTTTTATAAAAATTTTCATGCTCATAATCTATAAATTCAATTTTTTCATTCTCCATAGTATTTTCCTCTTTCTTATTTTATTCCTATTGCAACTCCCATTGCATAGTCAATTTCTTTCATATACTCGTCTGGTAGCTGTTCCATATAATGTTTTAATCTTCTCTTATCTATGACTTTTATTTGTTCAGCTAACAAAGTTGCTTTATATAGCATTTTCCCAAATGGTTCTATTTGTATATGTGTTGGTATCTTGTGATTTTTTTCTATTCTTCTAGTAAATGGAATTACAATTGTTGTTGGACTATATTTATTACCTAAATCGTTTTGAACAATTAAAACAGGTCTTACACCCTTTTCTTCACTTCCTGCTGTTCTTCCTAAATCTGCTAAAAAGATGTCTTTTCTTCTTATTTTGTCTATCATGTTCTCTCCCCCATTTCTCTAGTGCTTGTCTTTGTTCTTGATCTTCCATTAGTATTTCTTCTTTTGTTTTAGATTTGCTTGCACCTACTATAACTAGATACATAAAAACAGCAATTATTATCATAATTATTAAAATTATTTTTATAATCATTTTCATTTCCTTTCAATATGTTAAAACTCCGTAAATATTTGGAACATATTGATATTACAATGCTATTATACGGAGTCTATTATTTAAATTTTTATATTTACTTTTCCACAATTTGTTAGACAAGTGTTAGCAAAACACTTTCATTGGTAGGTTTTGTTTCCTCCTGTCCGACTTTGTCCGACATACACTCATTGCGTGGGACGCTTTTAACGCTCGTTCTATGACTATGTATAAGTTTCTTACCTATATTTATATCTTCGCCTTATTAGTTAGCTTGACTAATATTGAAGTAGTAACAATTCTTTCTTCAGAAAGTAATGCTACTTTAACTAGCTCCAAAATATAGGGACTGTATCTAACAAACTTTACTATTCAATTTTCAATGTACTTAAAATTTCGTTTTAAAGAAAAACAAGTAGAGATTAACCCTCTCTACTTGTAAGTACAGAAAATTGTAAATCGTAAAGTCAAAAATCAAAACTTTTTAATTTTTTTTGAAAAAATTTTTTCGTAATTCTTCTAAAGCCTTATCAATGCTGTATTTTATAGCCATCTTTGAACAACCTTCTATTTCTGCTATTTGTGAAAATGATAAATTATGTTTAAAATATAATAATATTCTTCGTCTATGCAGATCAGATAATGAACTTAATGCGTTGCTTAACTTTTCATTTTCTATTTTTTCAATGACTTTTTCTTCTAAACTCTTATTTTTTTTATTTCCTTTTTTATAAAATACCACTTCCATTTTTTCTTCTTGTGTTAAATCATCTTCATCATTTCCTATTGCATATAAACTGGGTGTTAAATGTCTTTTATCTTGTTGTATTAGTCTTGCTTCATTTCTTTCTAAATCGTCCATAACTTCAAAGACTTCTCTAGTTATATTTACCTCTATATCTTTATTCATATCTTCACTTGATATAGTTACAATATAAACATTATTTTTTTTATCACTACTTAAATAATACGGATTATATCTATCTCTATTTCTTTTTGGGTTTTTGTCCACTTTTTTTCTCCTTTCGACTTGAATTTTTCAAATCGAAAGGAGGTGGACTCCTACAATTCCCCATTTTTAGACTTTTACTGCAAATTGACATTTACGCACAAAACTCCTCTTAGAATTTTGCTTAACAAATTTCTAAAAGGAGTTAATTATTTCCTAACTATAAATCAAAGTCTAAAATAAAATTTAAAAGGGGGTTATCTTTTGTACTTCTAAAATCTTTAGTACATTTCCTTTTAGACTTTGATTAAGTTATTTGCATTATATTTCTATTTTTAAATTTTGTCTTTAAAAGGGCTTATACTCGTAAAAAAGGGCTAATATTTAAAATTTAAGGCTAAAATTAGCATAAAATTTTTGCTTTCGCTCTTATTATTTTTAATTATTATTGAAATTTTTGGAAAAAAATGTTATAATTATGTAAACAATGCTTTTTTGGAGGGAAAATTATGACGAAAGTCTTGATTGGAAATAATGATATTCAAGCAGACTTAAAAAATTTTCAATTTCTTAAAAATAGTAATGAATATGAAATTATTTTTTCTAACTCTGGTAAAGAAACAATAGATATTTGTAGAACAATTAGTCCTAATATTATAATATTGGATTCAAACATTTCAGATATGGTTTATACAGATATAATTGATATAATATCTACATTACCAGAAGAAAATAACAAATGTAATTTAATATTAACGGTAAATGATCCTAAAGATAAACAACTACTTAGCAATACATCTATAATCTATAAAATATTTGACTATTCTTCAGATACTAAAAAAGTTAAAGAAACAATAAACGACTTGACAAAAAAGTATAAAACACCAGACATAACTAAATCAGAAATAAATAGTCTTATATCAAAATTAGGAATATTTCCTTATAGCTTAGGAGCAAGTTGTTTAATATCTGCAATTTTTAAATGCTACTACCATCCAGAATATTTTTATACATTAGATAATCTTTATAGTAAAGTAGCACCAGAATATAATTTTACTGTTGAAGAAGTTAAAAATAAAATCAGACATTCAATAGATACTATAAACATATCAACTAATATTGATGGGGCAAAACTGTATCATGAAATTTTTGGACAATTATCAAAACTTTCTCCTAAAGTATTTATTTTAATGTTTGTAAATTATCTAAATAAAATAAAAGGCAAGAAATAAGTTTTTTAAACTCATTCCCTGCCTTTTATTTTATTCCGTAAATTCTTTATAATCTTTTAATACTCTTGCAATTCTTTGTTCTTTATTCAATTCTGGTATAAAAGCATTCATTTTATTTCCTGCAATATTATTTATCTGATCAAATTCTTCACTTGTTATATTGTCAGTAATAAAGTTGAACACTGGTATTTTTGTATCCAGTTGAGCCTTTGATTTCTTTATAACATCTAATCCGGTCATATCACTCAAGTTATAACTTGAAAATACCATCTCTGGTTGTAATTTAACTATTTTATTATAAGTATCATTTCCATTTTTGGCAACTCCTACAACTTCTACATAGCTTAGTTTTTTAATAGCACTTACTATTTCATTTCTAATTATTTCATCATTATATGCAATAAGAGTTTTAATTTTTCTAACTGCCTTTTGTGTTTTTTCTATGTTTCTATTTCTTAAAAGTTCACTTATACTATTCTCTAATATATTTCCTATTGTTACATCTTCTTTGTTTTCTGTTACAACTACATTTCCATTTGGCATTATTAAAACATATTTACTTTCCATATCGTTTTCTTCTCTATATTCTACCTTGCTTATATTGGGGAAGCTAGTGAATAAGGTTTTGTTTATTCTAAATTCAGCTTTTGAAATTTCAAATTCTTTTTCATTTATCTTTGCTGTTTCTCTAAGTGGAATAAATTTAAAAATTCTCCAAGCATTTATTTTATATTCTCTTAAAAATTGTCCGAGTTCTTCTAATTTTTCAATATTAACTCTACTAACTACTGTATTTATATTAACATTTAATTCTTTTCCCTTTAAGCTCTCTAACACAGTTTTTATATTTTCAGCATGCTTATATGATCTACCAAGTTTTTCATTTATCTCATTATCGCAAGAATCAATAGAAAATGTTATACTATCTAAATAATTATATATTTCTCTCATTTTTGGATTGTTAGCTAATACACTGCCATTTGTTATTAGCTTAACCTTTAAACCTTTTTCTTTAGCAAGTTTTACAAGTTCTATAATATTAGGGTACAATAAAGGCTCTCCACCTGTAAAAGTCATGTTTTTTATTCCATCTTCAGCTATTTTGTTTATTATTCTTTTGTTATCTTCAAAACTAACTTCATCTATTCCTAAAAATCTATGACAATATCTACAATTTTGGTTGCACTTTAAAGTTAGGAATAAACAGACTTCTCTATCACTTACCATTATAACTCCTCTTTCTATTGAAATTTTATATTAACATTATATATGCAATTCCAATATTTGTATATTCCCTATTTTCGCAACTCATGTTCAAAAAAAAGTACCACAAGTTAAGTATTTTACTAAACTTGTGGTTTTACTATTATTATTTCTATATTATTTCTTCAGATAGTCTTTTATAAATTTTTTATCAATGCTTGTTAGTTGTCCTTTTAAATATAATAAATTAACTGTTGATTTTGGCAATTCAATAGGTAGCTTTACCTCATATAGTTCTTTACTTTCTAGCTCGTTCTTTACAGCGTCCCTCATAACATAACCTAAGCCTAAGCCCATTTTAGTTGCGTCAATTTTTAATTCTGTAATGTCTATTTCTAAATCTGGCTTAATTGTTACTTCATGTTTTTTCATAAGCTCTGTCAATTCTTGACTTGTAGTTGTATTTTCTAGTCCAAGTACCAGTTTCATATTTTCCAGTTCTTTTAAATTCTTTAACTCCAACGGAGCTTTTGATATAAAAATATTTTCTATCTTTTTTAATTCTTCTCTTTGAATATCTTTGTTCTTGATAGCCATTGTTGTACTATCTAAAGCAAAATCAATTTTATGGCTTTCTAGTAATTGAATTAAATCTTTTCCTGTCGCACCTGTTCTTATCTTAATTCTCAAATTAGGATAATCTTTTTTTATTTTCTTTACTTTCTCCATTAAGAAAAAATGTGATATATGTGATAATGATCCTATTATTATTTCGCCTGTTTCTATGTCATTATTAGATTTTACTAATTTTTCTCCAGCCTCAAAATAACCTAAGCCTTTTTCTACAAATTCAAAATACTTTTCTCCATCTGCTGTCAAGCTCACACCCTTATTATCTCTATAAAATAATGTTACATTTAATTCTTCCTCTAGCAAATCAATATTTCTACTTACTGTTGATTTTTTTTGTCCCATTTTTTCACTTGCTTTTGTGAAACTTTTTGATATTGCAACATTATAAAATATTTTATTCCAGTATGGATTTATATTTGACATTATATATACCTCACTATTTATTTATCTTTACTTTATTATAACATATTATGTCAATTCTATCAAGTGCCAGTCGACAAAATTCGACACCTTTAATTTTTATAGTTTTATTTGAATATATTTCACTTCGCACGATATTCGTGCAAGAATACGAATTTTTTATATTAAAATTAAAAATAATATATTATGAAAGGATGGTGAAATTTTGAAGGTCAAAAGATTAAATAATAAGTCTAATGTAATTGGTGCAAATATAAAAAAATATAGATTGCAATATGGTTATACTCAAGAAGAACTTTGTCAAAAAATTGATCTATACGGACTAAATTTATATCATTCTGACATATATCTCATTGAATATAATAAACGAATCGTAAGAGATTATGAAGCATTAGCATTTGCTAAAGTATTTAATATTTCAATGGACGAGTTATATAAAGGAACTGAAAAAGAATTAGAGTAAAAAATAATCCAGTTAAACCTATCCGGATTATTTTTTTTTTATTGAAATAAAAATTTTAATTTATCTAAAAAACTATTTTTTTGTGTATTTTCTTCTCTTTTTGTATTTCTTTCTTCATATCCACGCATAAAAGATGATCTTTCTACTATTTTTATAGCATGAATATCACTTTTAATTTTTTCATAATCAATATTAGGAGATTTAGTATAACTACAAATTATATTATCTGCATTAAAGTCTGGTGTATATGAAATAACTATAAATTTAGGTAAAAAGTATTTTTCTGAATATTCTTTTATAATTTCAAATCCACCTGCATTTTTTTGAGCAAAACTACCTCGAAAAATATCTGTTATAACAATATCTGGTTTTAATTCTTTGATTTTTCTTCTTTCTTCTTCATTAGATAATGCATACCCTATTATTTCATAGTCTTCATTATTAACATCCAACTTAGATATAATTTCATCTACTTCTATTTTTTCATCATTTGCAATTAGAACTTTTAGTTTTCTGTTTAAAAGATATTTTTCACTATCTCTTACCATCTTTTCTTCTTTCATATATTCCTCCATTTGCACGAATATCGTGAATTTTCGCATAAAAAAATATATACATATTTAATTCTTCACTTTTTTATTTATATAATATATTTTTTATAGTAGTTTGTATTATATACCATTTTTTCCCAGTTTTCAATATTTTTAGCAAAAATGTTGCGTGTAGTCCCCTCTTTTTATTCTGTTTTTTGCTATATTATAGATAATTTGTTTGAAATGGAGTGAATATCAATGGATTTATCCGAAGCAATGCGTTTAAGAATACAAGAATTGATAGCTGAGTACAATACTAATGGTAACAAATTAGCATTGTCTTCTGGTTTTAATCGTTCTAATATAAGTAAGTTTTTAAGAAAAAAGCATAAAACAATAAAAATAGAATCAATTGCTTTAATATGTCAAAGCCTTGAAATTTCCTTAAAAGATTTTTTTGATAGTAAATTGTTTGATGATGTTGAAGTTAATGATTAAATATAGGGTTCATCATGTATGAACCCTATTATATGTCTATCGTGATTTTTCTCTTTGATTTTCATCTGTCCATATATCTGCTAAAGTTATAGTTCTTAGTCCATCTTGACTCTTTCCCAAAGATACTGCTCCTAATTTTACATTTCCCATTTTTAATCCTTTTTCGATTAGTTCAAAATATGATCTTTCTTCTTCGTATGTTCCACTCATATTTATTCCTTTTAATACTATATCACTAATTTCATCATTTCTTATTTCTCTTTTTAATCTCATTATGTATGTTGAAAGTTGGCTTTCCTTATCTTTACTCGAAAATTTATCGCAAACCTCTTTTGCTCTTTCAAAATCTTTTGTACCAGTCAAATTCTTTACTACTGTTCTTATTGATTGCTCTAATTCTCCACTACATAATTCTTGTATCTGCATTATTGTTATTTCTGGTTTTTCTATATGATATTGTTCTGGTTTCTCCATTAGTACTGTCTTTATTTGAATTAAAATTTGCCTTTTTTCTTGTTCTTCTGTTAATGTAAACCTCGTTTTTGGTTTGCTTTCTACTCTTTTTTTTGCTTCTTCTTCAACAATTTCATTTGCTGTTTGAATATCTAATGTACCATTTGCAAGTTCTTTTATAATTTGCTCTATATTTACAGGAACATCATTTCTTATTCTCTCAATTACTTGTTGTTGATTGATTTTTGATATTTTGTTTCTTAATTTACTCTTTATTCCTCCTACAACTATTTGACTATCTTGTTGCATTTTCATTGTTAGTTTTCTTTCTAAAACTTTCAACTCTTCTAGTTCTTCAGTTTGGTCTTGAGCAATATCAATAGCCTCTGATAATTTTCTAAGTATTGTTCTTCTATTTTTATTCATATAATAATCTGTTTTATCTGTTGAAGTTAAATTTAATTTCTTTAATGTTTCTGAATCTAATAAATAATATAATTTTTCAGCTTGCTCTATTGTTAATTGATACTTTTCTATTTTTTTCAGTTTTGCTATTATATCACTAGCTCCTTTTTTCCTTTCTTTTTTAGAAAGTTCTTTAATTTCATCTGCGATTTCTTCAATTTCTGCTATAACTGAATTGATCAATTCAACATCTTGCTTTTGTAATGTATTTGGTATTTTAGGTTCAGTTCTATTGCTTCTAAAGAATAGTTTTTCATATCTTTCCCTCATTTGCTCCATTTTTAAATAAGCGTGTTTATTTTTATCATTTCCTGTTTCTTTAGCTCTATAAACTCTAACTGAATCATCTTTTCCTACACTTTCCAATTCTAACTTATATTGTCTAATTTCTTCAATTGGTATATCTAATTCAAAAGATAATAATTCTAAATCAAAACCTTTTCTTATTAAATTCTTAATTTCTTTTACTTTGTTGTATTCTAACATATTATCACATTTCCTTATTTCTTAAATTCCTATTATATTTTTTATCTATATGCTTTTAGAATATATCTTTTGTAAATATTATAGATTATAGCACACATATATTGATTTTTCAACACATTTTATAAACATTATAATGTTTATAAAATAACTGTATTCTATTTATATTCAAAATAAAGAGGGAAGCATTTTTACTGCTCCCCCATTGTTTCTTAGATAATTTCTTCTACTGCCAGATTAGCCCTCTAATCTCAAGTCCTCTACTCTCTGCATTCGCATTACCGAGATTTCATAAGCATCTCTAAATTCTCCTGCCTCTGAGTCCTTTGAATATCTTTTAAAATACTCTCTGCTTTGTACTCTACCATAGAGCTGTACTCGATTTCCTACTTCAAACTCGCTTACCCACTGTGCTACTCTGCCCCATGCAATACATGGAATATAGTCTGACTTACCATACGGTCTGTTGACTGCAATCAATAGATCGGTTATCTGTCTTCCTAAAGGTGTTTTTCTGAATACAGGTGGTTTGCAAAGATACCCATCAAGAAAAATTAAGTTTGCATTTGTTATTTCTTCAAGTTCATCTTCATTTTCATAGATGTTAATAGCCGTTACAAACAAAAATAACTCCAAATGTTTACGACCATCACTTCCCTCTTTATTATGAGATCTGAACTGTCCTGCTACTTCTACCCATTTTCCTTCAAGAGATTTCTTCATTCTTTCTCGTCCTATCAGTAAATCAGATACCACTATTGGAACTAAATCTTCTGTTCCACTTAATCTTTCAACTCTGACTCTTGTCCGATAGAACTTTTCCCACATTACTTCATGACTGTACTCAAATTCTGCCTCAATTCTGCCACTGACAAATACTTTGTTAAACTCGCTAAAAAGTTTTTCAGTAGTTGAGTTTTCCTCCTGTCTTGTTATTACATTGTTTTCCCGTCTTGCTACTCCTGTTTCATCTGACATTGTACTTTCCTCCTGCTTTATATTTTTTTGCTTATAGTACATTTAGTAGAAGATTTATTCTAAATTGTTTACATACCAAAATTCTTCGTATGTGTTTAAATTAAGAAATAATTTCTTCCTCTTTATATATATAAACAATACATTTATTATATCACTATTTTACATTTTTGTAAAGTTATGTAAATGATAAAACTCCACCGGATACATCCAGTGAAGTTTTACCTCAATACCAAGATCACATATTAAATTAGTCAGTAAAGTCCGAGAAGTTTTCGATTTCACTCTCAAACATAATAATTTTCTGCAATTCTGAAAGGAATGTTAAAAGTTTTACCTTTTTACCACTCTCATACTTCTGCACAAAATCATTGACAAATTTAGAAAATGTCATACGAGCTTCCATTGTCTGTTCAATAGGAATATTAGCTTCTACAAAAATAATGTCAAAAGCCATTCTTCCTTTTCTTACAGCCGTACTTGCGATTTCAGTAATCTGTTTCTGCTCTTTTGCATTCAGTTTGTTTAAGCCCATTGCACTTAAAACATAACGAACTCTTTCCTCAACAGGCTGAGTTTTATCAACACTTGCTAATGTTTCCTCAAAATCTTTGATTTCCGGCATGCATTCCATTTTAACTCTTGGTTTAGAAATGCCACTATCACTAGATTCTTCTGTCTTTTCTTCAGCATTTGGAATTGTCTTTTTTGTTGCTTGTGTATTAGAGTTTTCCTTTATAAAATGTTCATCTGCTTTTTTAAAAGAATACTCTTTATACTGCCTTGTTGCATTCAAAAATGTCAATAATGTTGCTGAATACTTTTTCAATTTTTCGGAAACTTGCTGACCAGACCAAATTTTGTCCCACTGTGTATAGAAGACATTCTTACATTTCAGAGCTTTCTCTAACTCTTTCCATGTAATCTTATCAACTTCTGCTGACACAATTATTAAATTTGTAAACAGTTCCTTCCTTTTGTCCATTTCTAACCATTCTGCTACTAATTCTGCAAAATGTTCAAAAGATGTTGCTTTTTCTGCAATTTCTTTTAACTCCGGAATATTTATAACTGTCTGCTCATTCTTTACTTCTTTCGTGGTTTCTACCTTTTTAGTAGATGGTCTGCCTCTCTTCTTTTTTGGCTGTTCGGTCAACTTGGAGTTTTCACTCTTTGCTACTTCCTGCTCGGTCTGCTCGGAGTTTTCACTCTTTGCTACTTTCTGCTCAGTCTGCTCGGAGTTTTCACTCTTTGCTACTTTCTGCTCAGTCTGCTCGGAGTTTTCACTCTTTGCTACTTTCTGCTCAGTCTGCTCGGAGTTTTCACTCTTTGCTACTTCCTGCTCGGTCTGTTCAGAGTTTTCACTCTCTGTTACTTCCTGCTCGGTCTGTTCGGAGTTTTCGCTCTTTGCTACTTCCTGCTCGGTCTGCTCGGAGTTTTCACTCTCTGTTACTTCCTGCTCAGTCTGCTCAGAGTTTTCACTCTTTGTTACTTCCTGCTCAGTCTGCTCGGAGTTTTCGCTCTTTGCTACTTCCTGCTCGGTCTGTTCAGAGTTTTCACTCTTTGTTACTTCCTGCTCAGTCTGCTCAGAGTTTTCACTCTTTGTTACTTCCTGCTCAGTCTGCTCGGATTTTTCACTCTTTGCTACTTCCTGTTCAGTCTGCTCGGAGTTTTCACTCTCTGCTACTTCCTGCACGGTGTCGTTTTCCTCTTTACCATTTGCATTTTCATCTTCTGCATATTCTTTCAAGTTCTTACCGTAATTTAATTCAATTACTTCACAATGGTTTATTGCCTCGATGATTGCAATAGGAGGTTCCCGGAAAACAATTTCCAATTTTGCCTCTTTGCCTCTCACTACAATGCTACTTTCAGGATTAAATTCCTGAAAAAAAGCTCTTATTAAGTGTTCAGCATTTTTTTCCTGTTTAAAATTTACCTTTGCCCAAAACTTGCTCATCGTGTTTCTCCTTTCATTGTTAAAAAGTTTAATAGGTACGGTTATATCTTGGTATTTCCATGATTTTTGATATTTAGCAAATTGAATGACTGCTAAAATACTATAAATACATTGGAAACATTCCAATACAGTTTATATTATACTACAAATTTACATAATTTGCAACAACTGGTAAAAAAAATAACTATAGTGATATAGTTATCTTTCTTCTCTTTCCATAATTGATTTTAGTCTTTTTTTATTTTTTTCATTTTCTGGATTTATACCAATAATATCTTTTAATTGTTTTATAACTTCATTTTCATCTTTTTCTGCCTTTGCAATTGATATTAGTTGTTCTCTAATGTCAATACTATTAGGAAATTTATCAAGTGCTTCATAAGCCCATAATTTAGCATCTTCAAAATTTTCTTCTTTTTTTTCAATGTGTATTAACTGTCTATATGCCATATAATTACTCGTTTCTTCAACTAATGCCATTAGTTCATCTCTCGCTTCATCTATTCTTCCATCCCTAAAATAAGCAAATGCTAATAGGTTTCTTTTTCCTTGTGAATTTTGTGGATTAGAGGCTATTTCAGCTTTATACTTTCTTATCGTTTCTTCATAATTTGGCTTTGTAGTTTCCTCACTTATTTCCTCTTCATGTTGTTCTTCTTCTCCTAGTTGCTCATTTACACTTTGTTTTACTTTTTTTCTTATATTACTATTTTTTCTTTTAGGTATTTGTACTTTTAATTCTTCTAGTACTTCATCTATGCTACTTCGTAGACCTAACTTTTTTCTTTCTTCATCTAAATACTGTAGATCCTCTTCACTAACACTTGTTTTTTCAGTATATGCTCTTAGCTTTAGCAATATTGTTTTTTCTATAATGCTAGTATCAGCGTTTTCAATAAAAGTACTTAGTTTGTCAATTGCTTCTGCAACTTTGTTATTTTTTATTGATTCCTTTGCAAATTGTCGAAGTTCTAATCTTTTTTTATATTCTTGTAATTGTTCAATTGGAACATCTAATTCAAAAGATAATAATTCTAAATCAAATCCATTATAAATTAACCTTATTATTTCTTCTGTTTCGTTTAGCCTTATCATAATATTCTATTCTCCATTCTAAATTGATTATATTCTTATCATCTTATGTATTTTTATTCAGTTAATCATTGACTTAATAAGTATGTTTTTCATTATAACACAATGTCAAGCGTATTTCAATAATTTTCCAATATATTTATAAACATTATAGTGTTTACAAGTTATCTCTTAAACTATTATACAATATAAAAAAGGATGGTAGTTATGAGTTTGCATAAAAAATATGAGAATAACTTGAATGTTATTGCTAATAATTTAAAAAGAATAAGATTAAATAAAAATATTTCTTTATCTTCTCTATCAAATAAGCTAATGCTAATGGGAGTTGATATTTCAAAACAGTCTTTATATAGAATAGAACAAAATAAAAGATCCGTTAGGGATTATGAATTATCTTCTATTGCAATAGCTCTCGGTGTTAAATCAGATGATTTATTACAAGACTTTATACATGATATTACCAAAAACTAATAAAATTGCTTTTGGTATTTTTTATTGTTTATAAAAAATATGCTCCTAATAAGATACCTTTCTTAGCATACCTATTCCTTCAAATAAATATTTTTATTTTCTTATTTTCATTCTAAAATTTGAAAAATTCCCATAAATTTATTCATTTCTTTTCCTATTTCATTTTTGCTTTTATTAAAAATATGATCTGCTAAAACATTTTGAACTCGTTTCAATTCTTCTTCGCTATACTCTCTATTTTCAATTATATTTCCTGTTTCTTCTATTAGTTTCCTTTGTTTTTCATTTAGTTTTGTATATATATTCACTTTTTTGACTCCCCTTACTCTTTTAGACTATTTATAGTATTTTCATCTCTATATGATTTCACTTTCAAATTGTAATTTTTTGTTTATACCCATATAATCATTATTAGTAATATAATACCAATACCTAGAAAACCATATCCCAT
>CAKPGD010000004.1 GCA_934154515.1 uncultured Clostridia bacterium | reverse complement strand
ATGAAAATGATAAATAATACTTATCATAAATATGTGCCACTCCCATCAAGTGTCAACACATAAATAAAAATTAAAGGAGTTGATTTTTATGATGATGATACCAAGAAGACATGATTTCGATTTATTTGATGACGTGTTTGGAGATGCATTTTTCAATGAGGGAGCAAGTAAGCTAATGAAAACAGACATTAAAGAGAAAAAGGACAAATATGTAATAGACATTGACTTACCAGGATACGAAAAAGAAGGAATAAAATTAAACATTCAAGATGGATATTTAACAGTCCATGCATCAGTAAATAAAGATGAAAAAGATGAAGAAAAAGGTAAATTTGTACGTAGAGAAAGATTCTCTGGAGAATGTTCTAGAAGCTTCTATGTTGGAGAGAATGTAACCGAAGACGAGATTAAAGCTAAATTCAAAAACGGAACATTAACAATCGAAGTTCCTAAAAAAGAAGAGAAAAAAGAGTTACCAGAAAAGAAATATATTCCAATCGAATAAAGCTAAAAAATATACATTAAAGAATCAAGATAAAAGAGATACCAAGTAGGTATCTCTTTTATCTTGAAACATTAGTTATTATTTAAATAATCTAAAATTTTATAGAATTCATCAACATTACTGTCAAAAAATTCATTAGTAGAAATAAGATGCTTAATTTCATCAACAGTCATCCATTTAACAGATTCAACTTCTTCTTTCTGAAGAATTAGGCTATTAGTAGAAAAGTCTTTTTTCATATAATATAAATCAAAAAATATTTTATCTTCATCTTCTCTACCAGAATAAACTAAATGTAATTCGTCTTCGTTAGCATTTAAAGCAAGCTCTTCATTAATTTCAGTCATCATAGCTTGAATACTTGTTTCTCCAGTTTTTGCGTGTCCACCAGTTGAAGCATATTTACCACCCTTTTGAACACTTCTTTTTTGAATCAAAAATTCACCTTTAGAATTTTGAATAAAAGATAAAACAACTAAAATAAATTTACCATCTGGAATGGAATCTCCTTTATAAATAGTTTCTCCTGTTAAATTTCTGTTGCTATCATATAGGTCTCTTTTTTCCATATAAATTATCTCCTAACATATTCTATGAAAAAATTATAACATAAAATAAAAGGAAATAAAAGAAAAAAGCTTCTAATAATCCACATTAAATGATATAATTGTGGAAATTTAATATAAAATAAATTGAAAATGGAGGAATTATGAAGTTTGAAAAATGTTGTGGATGTATTATTTTGAATGAAGATAAAGTTTTATTGGTAAAGCATAATGTTGGACATTGGGGATTTCCAAAAGGTCATATGGAAGAAAATGAAACAGAACTTCAAACTGCAATAAGAGAAACAAAAGAAGAAACAAATTTAGATGTAGAAGTTCAAGAAGAAAAAAGATATGTCGATGAGTATTATTCGAGTGAGGATACATTTAAGCAAGTAGTATATTTTTTAGCAACTTGTAAAAATATGAATGTAAAAAAGCAAGAAGCGGAAATTGCACAAATTGAGTGGGTGCCAATAGAAGAAGCCGGAAATAAAATAACATACGAAAATACAAAAAAGTTATTTAAACAGGTATTAGAAGAATATTTTGAAAGTGAAATAATATTATAATTTAAACATAAATTAATAAATAGAAAAGGAGAGTAAAATGGTAATATTCGGAATAGATTTAAGAGTATATTTTTTATTATTTATGACATATGCAATATTAGGGTGGTGCATGGAAGTAATATGTAAACTAATACAATATAAAAGATTTATAAATAGAGGATTTTTAATAGGGCCATATTGTCCAATATATGGGTATGGAGCAATACTAATAACATTTTTATTAAAAAAATATACAAATGATCCAATAGCACTATTTTTTATGGCAATCATAATTTGTGGAACACTAGAATATTTAACAAGTTACTTTATGGAAAAAATATTTAAAGC
Organism: uncultured Clostridia bacterium; assembly: GCA_934154515.1. GTDB lineage: Bacteria > Bacillota > Clostridia > TANB77 > CAG-508 > UMGS1663. The sequence goes on along the minus strand of CAKPGD010000004.1, from coordinate 38,918 downwards.
AAGATGGTGGGATTATAGCCAAAAAAAATTTAATATTAATGGAAGAGTTTGTTTAAATACAATAATTCCATTTGGACTATTAGGATTATTTATTATATATGTTTCAAATCCATTTTTACTTAGCAAAATAAATTTATTACCAGAGACAGCATTAAATATTGTTTCAGGGGTATTGTTTGTAATATATATAGCAGATAGTATTGTTTCTGGTGTTGTTATGAGATATGTAAAGAAAACTGAAAAAGATTATGCTAAAGAGTTAGATAATACAGAAGAGATGACAAAGAAAGTAAAAGAAGTGTTACAAAACAAATCTATTTTACATAGAAGACTTGTTGATGCTTATCCAAAACTAGAGGCAGTTAAAATAAAAATAAAAGAGAAAAGGAAAGAAATTAAAGATAAAATAGAAGAGCAAAAAAATGAATTTACAAATAAAGTAGAAGAGCAGAAAAAAGAGTTCGAAAATAAAGTGGAAGTTCAAAAGAAAGAAATTGAAAGTAAGGCGCATGAGACTGCTAAAAAGTTAGAGGATAAATCAAAAAGTAGAAAGGATGAAAATTAATGAGAGTAATATTAGCATCACAATCTCCAAGAAGGAAAGAACTAATGGAAGCAATAACAAAAGATTTCGAAATAATAGTAAGTAATGCAGATGAAAAATTAGAAGAAGGATTAACAATAGAAGAACAAGCAAAAAATGTATCTTACCAAAAAGCAAAAGCAGTATTTGATAGGACTGAAGGAAATAGAGTAATAATAGGCTCAGATACAATGGTTATAAAAAATAACCAAATATATGGTAAGCCAAAAACTAAAGAAGAAGCAAAAGAAATGATAAAAATGTTAAAAAATACAAAACATATAGTTTATACTGGACTTGCAATACTAGAAGAAAAAGATGGAGAATATAAAGAAATTTTAGATTGTGATACTGCAGAGGTGTATTTTAGAGATATGACTGAAAAAGAAATAGAAGACTGGGTTAATTCAGGAGAAGCAATGGACAAAGCTGGGGCATATGCAGTACAAGGAAAGTTTATGGTATTTATAGATAAAATAGAAGGAAATTATCAAACAGTAATGGGACTTCCAATACATAAATTATATGACCATCTAAAAAACTTAGGTATTATTGATTAAAATAGTTCACAGTTCTTTCATAAAATTGTTACTAAATTGATAAGAGACGGTCAAGAAAAAGACATAATTAAATAGTACAATATAAACAATGAAAGGAAGTGAATGCCTATAAGAAACTAATAAATTACTTAAGCAGAAAATTAAAACATAATATAACAAAACTACACTTTTGAAATGTCCACTATAAAAATATTAATGGTGTTACAGTATCAAAGTGTAGTTTTTATGTGTTGAAAAATATACTATTTTTAGTGTTATAAATATATTAGTTTTAATGCATTATAAAATGTATTAATTATTTCTATATTTTCTTCGTTCAAGTTTTTCTAAATACATATCTTTAGCGACTTCAGGGTTGTGTTCTCCATTAAAGTCCTTTATTGGAGCAAATTCGTCGTTTTTATTTACTCTTAAAAGAAGCATATTATCAAAATACGAAAAAGCGTCAAATATAAATGTTTCAAACTTAAATGTATTCGGTGATTCTGGAACTTGTTTCATTCCTTCTTCATTTATAAAGGTATTTTTCTTAAAGGCTCTGTGATATGGAAGTTTCTTTTTTACTGTTTTTTCTATTGCTGATATGTTAAATATGTGTGCTAAAATATTAATTTCTCTATATAAGTCGTTGCCATTTGTATCTTTAGTGCTTTTCATTTCCTCTGTTAAATGAGAAGAACTTATTATTGAAGGTTTATTATTTCTTTTTGCAAATATCCAATCTGAAGAATTAATGTCTTCTTTTTTTAAAGTTTTTGAAGAAATTTTGCAGTTACTATTAATGGTTGCTCCTAAAAATACTGGGTCAACTATGTCTAAAATGACATTGTCCACACCACTGAAGAAAACCCACTTAATTCCTTGATTTTTCATATTTTTAATCATTTTAGATTTATCTAAAGCTTCGAATACATCTCCATTTCCATTTGAAGCTTCTTTTACTTTATACAACTCTTCTAATATTAAATTAGCATTAATATCTATTAAAGGTAGTTGAGATTGTCTAAAGAAAAAAACAGAATCTCTTGGATATCCAAAGTAATTTTTGCTTTCGAAATATTTTTTTGTATCTTCATCATTATAAATGCTAGTCATAATATACCAAGGAATAGTTACATTATATTTAGCATTTGCTTCTTTTAAATCATCACACAATATTTCAAATAAAGATTTTTTAGGAGATATGTCTAATTCGAAAGTGCCTTTTGGTCCTTTATATCCAAGCCTTGTTCCGTTGACCACCTGCCATTGTAACAACTGCAAACTGATTATTTTTAATGCAATTTTCTCCAATGTTAGTATAGTAAAAAATATCTTTTTCTGATAATTTAGATTTGTCTATGTAAGGTAAAGGTTCGATTGAATTTGTAGGAATTACTTCATCTGTTTTTGAAGCTTCATACAAATTAAAAATCTGTTGAAAGTTTATTCTAAGAATCTGATTAACTAAAAATTCTTTTTCTTTATTATTTAATTCATCATAAAAAGCAAGTAAATGCTCTTGTTTATATTTTATTAAAATCTTTTTTGCTTTCTGAAAATTATCCATAAAATATCTATCCTCATTTATTCGTTATAAAATAAGAAATTATTTAAAATCTTATCTATTTTATAATATACATAAAAGCTTATTTTAGTGAATTGCAGTCTTTAAACTTTTTATAATCATTTCCTTGTTAGGCATATTAGAGTCCTCTAAAGATTTTATTTCAGTATCTATGCAGTAAGGAACTCTTACAAGTGTTATGCTAAAGCTACTTAGTTTTCTAGAACCTAAATTTCCTTCTAAATATACGTATGATGCCATTGTAGAAAACTTATTTGTTTCATCGTTTTCGTCTTCGTTTGCCATTTCAACTGGAATTCCAACACTTCCTACATTGAATATTGTTTTATTTTTGTATCTAAATAGATTTGGTGTATGTAAATGTCCATATCCAATAACATCTGGAATGGGATCAGAACTAGTTTTGCCAATAAAATCTGTGTTTTTAAATAATTCTTCAGGGTCATTAATTATATTGTTATAATACCTTGTATCGGTATTACCACACATTGGGTTAAATATAGCATCTAAGCTAAATGGAGATGCATGAAATAATCGTACCAAATGACCACTTATATAGAATTCGGTAGAAACAGGAGAGTTATATAAAAAAGAAGCTCTTTCTTCGCCAATAATATCTCTGCTCCAAAATTTTCCAAATTCAATTCCAGGTTTACAAATAGCATCATCACAATTACCTTTTAAGATTACTTCACATCTTTTTCTTAAAACATCAATAACTTTATCAGGATGGGCACACTTAATAACGCTATCGCCTAAACAATAAATTTTAGTAATACCTTTTGAGTCAATATCTTTTAAAACAGCATTTAGAGCTGTAATGTTTCCATGAACATCTGAAATAATTGCAATTCTATCCATTTTAATCTCCTTTTAAACTATAAATATTATATAATAAAATAAAAATATTTACAATAAAATTACATAATTATCAGAAAAAAGAGTAAATAAGCACTTGAAAAGTCAGAGATAATGTGCTATAGTAGTTTACATATCATATTAATAAAACCACCCACAATAAAAGGAGGAAATTATGACAAAGAGCGAAAACTATTATGACCTAGTAAGTTATTTAAAAGTTTTATGTCATGGCTACTTTATAGCGCGGAAAAATGTAAATCGCTTAGAAAAAGATATCGCAAAGGGAAAAAAGGTAGTCGACGATATCAGTTTTTGGATAACAGAGAAAGACAGAATGAAAATAAGCATATCTAGAACAATAGATGTGTTATACAAAAACAACTACAAAGTAGTTGTTACTTCAGAAGAGCAGGTAGTTGCTTTTATAGGTGCTTATGATAGTTCATTTTCATGTCATGCAAATTTCTATGGCGTGATAAGCACTGATGAAGTTGATTTAGTCGACTTTCCAAAACAAAAAGAGTATTGTAAGCAATTTCTAGAGGCTTATAAGAAAAAATCTGATAAATTGATGAAAAGAATTAAAATTGAATGGTAAAGAGCACCCGTTTTATACAATTAAGTATAGAACGGGTGTAATTTTTGTGGGATTATCTAAATCTATTTAATAATTTTAATGTCTTCTTTTATTAAGCCTTTTAATAGAATAATAAGTAATAAATATAGGACGCAAAATATAAGTATTTGTACTATTAGTTCAAATATAGAATTATAAGTGTAATTTTTAAAAACAAAGTTTAAAATTAATAAACTAAAAAAAGGTTTTATAATATAATTTAAAAAATCAAATTTCAAGTGTGTTTCTTTTATTAATAAAAGAAGGCTTATAAGACCATTCAAAATTTCACTAATAAAAAGTACAACAATGTAGCCTTTTACTCCTTGAATTGGCAATAAAAAGTATATAAATGAAATCGAAGTAATTAAATCTAAGATATTTATTCCCATTACAGCAACCTGTTTATCTAGCCCTTTTAATATTCCATCTACAATGTTATCTACATACATTAGAACAATTAGAGGAGATAACACTTTTATAAAAATTGCAACACTTTCTTCATTGTAGATTGCACTAGACAGTTCTTCTGCGAAACACCAAAAGATTCCCATAACTAAAAAAGAAAAGATGAAGCAAAATTTTAAAATCTTGTTAATTGCAAAATTCATTTTATCATAACTTCTTTTAGCATTAAGATAAGAAAATTCTGGAATTAGAAGCATACTAAAAGATGAAATGAAACTACATGGAAACATTATAACAGGAAGAGCCATTCCATTTACTATTCCATAGTTTACAAGTGCGTTTTCGCAAGACATTCCAGACTTTTCAAGACGTACTGGAATTAAGAGGTGTTTTAAGGTTGAAAGACCAGAACGAATGTAAGAAGTAAAAGCGATAGGAAGAGTAATTGTTAGTATTTGTTTTGTGAATTTATGTTTTTTATCAACAGGTGCAGTATTTTTTCTAATATGTATTTTATATAAAATAATTAGTAATATAGTAGATAAAGCTTCAGAAATTGTGCTACCAAGTACAAGGCAAATGCATGCACTTTCTATATTATTTGCCATAAATTTACTCATAAAAAATGTTATAAAATAGATTTTTAAAAATTCCTCAACAATTTGAGTACATACTGTTTTTTTTACATTTCTTAAGGCAGAAAAATATCCATTTATGCACGAAGATATAGATAGAAAAGGAAGACTTATGGCAATAACTTTAAGTGGAATGCTAGTTATTTTTCCATGCAACCAATAAGTCGAAATGACTGGAGATAGGATAAATAGTAAAATGCAAGAAGTAATTCCAGCAAATAAACTATAAATAATACATTTTTTTATAGCAGTTTTTTTCCCACTTTCACTACCATATGCCATTTGCTCAGAAACAATTCGAGAAGCAGCAAGATGAATTCCTGAACTTGCAAAGGTCACAAAAAGCATGTACACAGACGTAACTAGACCATAAACACCAACGGCTTCAGTTCCAATTTTATTAGATATGTATACGCCAAAAAACATTCCAATACTTTTTAAAAGAAGTGAAGTAGCAGTAAGTAATATTCCATTAAATAAAAAAACTTTTACTTTTCTCAAAAAATCACCTTCTAATGTATATGAAATAGTCTAAATAAAAATCACAAAATTGAATTTTAATTTATAAAATATATAAACAAAAAGTAAAAATATTAGCATGAAAGAATTACAATTTTCATAGCTATAAATTTACTTAAGAAAACTAGAAAGGAATGATAGTTAATATGGGAGAAGTGAGAAAAGTAATTATTAGTTTTTTTATAATAGCTACAATGCCAATGTATATATTAATTGGTCCTGTATACGCATTTGGACCATCTAATAATACAACTTATAATGGGATAGATGTAAGTGGATGGCAAGGAAATATAAACTACAGCCAGGTTGCAAGCACTGGTATTGATATAGTTTATATGAAAGCAAGTGAAGGAATTAGCTTTGTAGATCCGTATTTTAACCAAAACTATACAAATGCAAAAGCAAATGGATTGAAAGTTGGATTTTATCATTATTTAACTGCAAGGAGTAATGAAGAAGCGGTAGCACAAGCTAGATTTTTTGTTTCAACAATTTCGGGAAAAACACCAGATTGTAGGCTCGCTATGGATTTTGAAAGTTTTGGAAGTTTAAATGTGGAACAGATAAATGAAATAGGTCTAACATTTGTGAAAACAGTAGAAAGCTTAAGTGGAAAAGAAATGGTAATATATAGTGATACAAGTAATGCCTCAAATGTTTTTACAGGAGAGCTTACAAATTACCCACTTTGGGTTGCACAATATGAGGTAGAAGAACCTACTCCAAATGGAAACTGGAACAATTGGGTGGGTTGGCAGTATACTGATGTAGGAGAAGTTGATGGTATAAATGGATATGTAGATAGAGATAAATTTACAAATGAAATATTTTTAAATTCTACTTCAGAAATACCACTTCCAGAAGATATGAATAAACCAGTAGCAGGCGGAACAACAACAATTATAATTAAATATGGAGATACTTTGAGCCAACTTGCACTTGAATATAATACTACTGTAAGAAGGCTTGTAGAATTAAATAATATAGAAAATCCAAATCTTATTTATGCAGGAGAAACATTAATAGTTCCAAGCGGAGAAACTTCAAGTGATACAGATGGAAATTCTACGTCTGGTCAAACAATATATATAGTTCAAAGGGGAGATACATTAAACCAAATAGCCATGAATTTTGGAACAACAGCTAGGGCAATAGCAGTTGAAAATAATATTAGAAATATCAATTTAATTTATGTTGGTCAAAAACTAATAATACCAACTCATAGATATGATCTAAATCATACTCTTTATAAGATACAATGGGGAGATACACTTTGGTCAATTTCAAGAAAATATGGTGTTCCAATTGCCACAATAGTAAGATTAAATAGAATTCAGAATCCAAATTTAATATATGCAGGAAGAACAATAAGAATATAACATATAAGTAAAGAATGGTTGATATAAAATCGAAAAATAACAAATAATTTAAAAAGAAACATATTTTATGTTTCTTTTTTACATATCAAAAATAAGACATAAAAAATAGATATTATGTCAAAAAGTTATTTACAATTTTCGACAAGATTGATATACTACTTATGCAAATGACAAAATTATTAGAAAAAAATATTTGTCAAAAGAGGAGGAAATTTATTATGGGATTTATTAAGGCATTTTCAGGAGCTATAGGGGGAACATTTGCAGATCAATGGAAAGATTATATAGTTCCAATGCAAGGAGTACCAGCAACAGCATGTATTTATCCAGCTGTACCACAAGGTACAAATGCAGGCAGAGGTGTTAACACAAAAGGTTCAAACAACATTATTTCAAATGGAAGTAAAATAGTTGTACCAGAAGGAATGGCACTTATTACAATGCAAGAAGGAGCAATAACAGGATGTATTACAGAAGCAGGAGGTTTTGTATTTTCATCAGATGATCCAAATGCAAAATCAATATTTGCAGGAGATGGAATAGTATCATCTTTAATTACACAAAGTTGGGAAAGATTTAAATTTGGTGGACAACCAGGTTCACAACAAACAGCTTTCTATGTAAATTTAAAAGAAATACCAAATAACAAATTTGGAACACAAGCAGAAATATATTGGGATGACGCATATTTAAATGCACAAGTAGGAGCTGTAACAAGAGGAACATATACATTAAAAATAGTAGACCCTATTTTATTTATTAAAAACTTTGTACCAGCTACATATTTATCAGATGGAGTAGTATTTGACTTTGCAGATATGGATAATGATGCAGGAGCACAATTATTTAATGAAGTTGTAAGTAGTTTATCAGCTGCATTTTCAAATTATACAAATGATCCAGACAAAGGAAACAGAATAACAAGAATACAAGGAGATCAAGTTGGATTTGCTAAATCTTTATCACAAGCAGTAGAAGAAGGATATTCTTGGAAAACAGATAGAGGTATTGAAATTGTAAAAGTTGCAATTCAAGCTATCGAATATGATGAAGACACAAGAGCATTATTAAGCGATGTAAAAAAAGCAGATGCACTTTCTGGAGCTCGTGGAAATTCATTTATGCAACAATCAGTAGCTCGTGGTTTCCAAGCAGCAGGAGAAAATGGTGGAACTGGTAGTATGGCATTCATGGGAATGGGAATGAATGCAGTTGGAGGAGCAATGGGAGGATTACAACAACCTGTTAACCAACCAGAACAAAAACAAGAAGATCCAGTAGAAAAATTAAAAAAATATAAAGAAATGTTAGATGCAGGACTTATTACACAAGAAGATTATGATGAACAAAAGAAAAGACTTTTGGGGGTGTAAATAGTGGCAACTAATCAATTATTAAACAATAATGATGAGCCAAGAATTGTAAAGACTGATGAAGGTTCAAAAGATGGACAAAATAAATGTCCTCAATGTGGAGCAACAGATATATCTGTAAATGCAAAAACAGGTAAATTAAGATGTAATTTTTGTAGACATGAATTTGAACCAGAAAAAATACAAGGAATGGAAACAGACATAAGTAATCTTCAAGGTGAAATAATGGGTTCTGGAACACAAGATATTGCTGAAGATGCTCAAAACGTAATGACTTTTAAATGTAGCAGTTGTGGAGCAGAAGTTGTTATTGACACTTCAGAAACTACACAAGCAAGATGCCATTGGTGTAGAAATACTTTATCTGTTAATCAACAAATTCCAAATGGTGCAGTTCCAGATGTAGTATTACCATTTAATGTAACAAAAGCAGAAGCAAGAGAACAAATAGAAAAATTTGTGGGAAAAAGAAAATTCTTTGCTCATCCAAATTTTAGAAGAGAATTTACAACAGATAATATAATGGGCGTTTATTTCCCTTATATGGTAGTTGATATAAATTCTCATGCACATTTTGCTGGCCGAGGAGAACAAGAAGTTAGAAGTTATACTAGCGGTAATAATGAAAACCAAAAGACTTATTATGATGCAGATTTATATGAAGTTGAACGTGATTTTGAATTAACAATAGAAGGATTAACTATTGAATCAAGTTCAGATAAATTAAAAAAACAGTCTAATAAAACAAATAATGTTATAAATGCAATTATGCCATTTGATATAGAAAATAGTGTTAAATATAATGCAAATTATTTAAAAGGCTATACATCTGAAAAACGTGATACTAATATTGATATATTAAGACCAATAGTAGATGAACAAAGTAAAGATATAGCAAGATTTGCAGCAAATGAAACTTTAGAAGAATATGACAGAGGAGTTAATTGGCAAACAGAAAGATTAGATGTAAAAGGAAAACAATGGAAAACAGCATATTTGCCAGTCTGGTTATATAGTTACCAACAAAAAAAAGGTAGTAACAGTATATTACACTATGTTGCAGTAAATGCAAGAACAAAAGAAACAATGGGAAGCGTCCCAATACATATGCCTAAACTAATTGGAATTTCATGTATTGTTGAGCTATTAGGTTGGCTAATTACATTATTAGTAGATTTTAAATATGAATATTTATTTTTATTATCTGGATTTATATATTTCTTTATAATGTATTTTAGATATAGAAATTCAAATGCAAGACATCACCATGAAACAGAAACAAAAAAGAAAATGTTTAATTTAAGTAAGGTAGATAGCTTCATTAAACGTGAAACCGGACTTTCTAATTCAAAAATAGAAGGGGCCAACAATACAAAAGTTAGTGGACAAAGTGTTGGAGAAACAGTTTTAAAAACGTTTACTAATTTTAAGTAAATATTAAAATAAAAGAATATTAAAGTAAAGATATAAAACGAAAGGAAAAAATTATGAAAAGAACAAGAATTTTAAGCGCATTATTAATAATAATACTTAGTTTAGTATTAATTCCAAATATGGTAAATGCAGCAGATGAAAAATTTTCTCTAGAAAAACAAAGTGTCGATGTAAAGTTAAATGGTTCAACTTTTTTAAACTATAATGGAGGAAACGGAAATATTACATGGAAAAGTAGTGATACAAGTGTTGCAACAGTAGAAAAGCGGAACAGTAAAAGCTTTAAAAGTTGGAACAGCAACAATAACAGCTACAAGTGGAAGTGAAACATCAAGTTGCACTGTAAATGTAGTATATGAAAATATAAAAATAGGAGGAAATGGATATAGTTCTATAAGTGAAGTAAATTTAGTTTTAAGTGAGCATAATTCTGAAAAATTATTTGCAAAAGTAAAAGATGGAAAAGATGCAGAAGTTTCTAATGCAAATGTAACATGGAAAAGTAGCGATACTAGTATAGTTACAGTTAATAATGGAACAATAACAGCAGTAAAACCAGGAACAGCAACAATAACTGCTTCAGCAGCAGGAGTAACTGCTACATGTAAGGTTAATGTTTATGCAGCTCCAGTATTTGCAGATTTTTCAAATGCTAAATATGAAAATAGTATAGATACTACATATAATGAAACACTTAAGATCACAAACGTAAAATTCGGACAAAAATCAGATGCTTCCTACCATTATATAATAACTTCAAGTAATACAAAACCAAATGTTATAAAGAAAAGTAATGGAGAAATAGACTTAGATGCAATGAAAAACTCTATGGGAAATTTTCTAGTAAATGAAGATGAAAATTACATGTATGTTAATGATATTTCAAAATATACAGAATTAAATCAAGATATATATGTATGGATAATACAACAAACAGGTTTAGAGAAAAATTATTATGATGAAAGTGGAAATTATATAAGTTATTCTACAAAATTTGTTGTAGAAGGAAAAAAGATAACACGAGCAGAATTAAAATCGGTAATACGCTATTTTAGTGTTATTACAACACAAGATAGTGAAAATACAAGCATAAATTTTAATTTTCCATCAAATACAGAAAATAGAAAATTCAATATAAAAATTGGAAAAGTTACAGATAATTCTATATTATCAAAAATTAAAAATAATGATTATACAGGAATAAAAGAACTATTAACATATGCAAAAAATAATGATTCAGTATATTCTCAAACTTTAACAACAACACGAAGAGGATGGTATGAAAGCAATACAAAACTCTTAGATGGAAGAAAATTGCTTAAAGATGATTCATATTATTATGTATATGTAAAATTTGATGATGAAAATGGAAAATATTATCCAATTGAAGGTGTAACATTAGCACAAGCTATTTTATATTCTACAGATACTAATGATGGTTTTTCAATGTATGCATATACTGATTCTAATTTTAAATGGAATAATGAAATGTCTTCAGCACCAGAAGCAAACAAAGGAGAAGACAACACTACTGCAAAAGGTAATTTACCTCAAACAGGTGTAGGAATAGGTTTAACAGTTACAATAACTTTAGTAATAGCAGGTTCAGTATTTGTTTATAATAAATACAGAAAGTTAAAAGGTATATAAAATAAAAATATTAAAAAGTTAATATTTGATTTATTGATATTAATTCATAAAAAAAGAGTCACAGTTATTATAAAATTAATAATTGGGCTCTTTTATTAATGCAAAATTCATGCACAAAAAACAAATAGTTACCATAAAATATAATATATAACATAACAATGTTGCAAAAGGGGTATGTTTTATAAAAAGATGTCCTTAATGCACAACATAGAAAAGTAGGTGCACTATGAAAGAAGTTTTAAAAGTAAAAAACATAAGCAAAAAGTATCAGGCAGAAAATGGAGAAGTAGAAGCTTTAAAAGATATTTCTTTTTCAATTAAAGAAGGAGAGTTCGTAAGTTTAATTGGACCTAGTGGTTGTGGAAAATCCACTATCTTATCAATAATTGCAGGTTTAGAAGAAAAAAATTCTGGTGAAATTGAAATAGATGGAGAAATTGGATACATGTTACAAAAAGATAGTTTACTTGAATGGCTTACTATTTATAAAAATGTTCTATTTGGATTAGAATTAAGAAAAGATAAATCCCCAGAAAATGTAGAATATGTGAATAACTTATTAAAAAAATATCATTTGTATGAATTTAAAGATAAATATCCAAATCAATTATCAGGAGGTATGAGGCAAAGAGCAGCATTAATAAGAACACTTGCTATTAAACCCAAAATATTGCTTTTAGATGAAGCTTTTTCAGCCTTAGATTATCAAACAAGAATAATGGTAACAAAGGACATTTATGATATATTGAAAAATGAACATATAACAGCATTAATAGTAACACATGATATATCAGAAGCAATAAGTATGTCAGATAGAGTAATTGTTCTAAGTAACAGACCAGCCGTTGTAAAAGAAATCCACAATATAGATTTTGAAATACCTAACAGAACACCACTAAATTGTAGAGAAAGTCCTAAATTTAGCAAATACTTCGATACTATATGGAAAGGACTTGATGTACATGAATAAAGAAAAAAACATATCGGAAGATAGAAAAAAATATCTGTTTAAAAAAAGAAAAAATAAAATAATGGTGTTAGTAGTTCAAATAAGTATAGTAGTTGGATTTGTAGCACTTTGGGAAATACTTGCAAATAAAGGAATAATAGACAGTTTTATTATGAGTCAGCCATCTAGAATATTAAAAACTTTTTTAAATTTATCACAAAATAACTTGTTAGAACACATTAAAGTAACCTGTATAGAAACATTAATAGGCTTTACTTTAGGAACGTTTATGGGGGCTATAATTGCAATAATGCTGTGGTGGTCAAAATTCTTATCTAAAGTTTCAGAACCATTTTTAGTAGTATTAAATAGTTTACCAAAAGTTGCATTAGGACCAGTAATTATTATATGGGTAGGTGCAGGAATGCCAGCAATAATTGTAATGGCTCTTGCAATATCATTAATAGTAACAATTTTGGAGATATTAAATGGATTTTTAAATACAGATAAAGAGTTAATAAAAATGGCGCAAACTTTTAGAGCAAATAGATTTCAAATACTTACTAGAATTATTATTCCAGCTAATAAGTCCACATTTTTTAATTCATTAAAAGTAAATATAGGCTTATCGCTTGTTGGTGTTATAACTGGAGAGTTTCTAGTATCTAAAGCAGGATTAGGGTATTTAATAGTCTACGGAGGTCAAGTATTCCAACTAGATTTAGTTATGACAGGAGTTATAATTTTAGCATTAGTTGCAGGATTAATGTATGAGGCTGTTGTAATACTAGAAAAGTTAGTTATAAAAAGATAGAAATAAAAGAAGATTTACAAAATGAATTGAACCTAAGTTATTAGACAAAAAAGTTTAATAATTTGGGTTCATTTTATATGTATATGTTTTATAATAAATTTGATATAAAAAATCTTGAAAATAAATGAAAGTATGTTATAATGAGAAAAAAATAGGAATGGAGGTGCGAGAAATGGCAGTAACAATAATTATTATAGCTATTATAGTTTTAGTGCTTATATATGTATTTTCAACATATAATGATTTAGTAAAACACAATAACTTTGTAAAAGAAGCTTTCTCAACAATGGATGTATATTTAAAGAAAAGATGGGATTTAATTCCTAACTTAGTAGAAACAGTAAAAGGGTATGCAAAACATGAAGAAGAAACACTTAACGAATTAACAACTTTAAGAACTAACAGTTATGATAGTATGTCAGTAGATAGAAAAATAGGTGTTAATGAACATTTATCACAAGAAATATCCAAAATAATGGCTGTAGCTGAAAATTATCCAGAGTTAAAAGCAAATGAAAACTTTATGCAATTAAGTGCCGAATTAACACAAATTGAAAATGAAATAGCAAATAGTAGAAAATACTATAATGGAACAGTTAGAAATTTAAATAATAAAGTTCAAATGTTCCCAAGTAATATAGTAGCAAAATTATTTGGATTTAGAGAAACAAGTATGTTTGAAGCAAGTGCAGAAGAAAAAAACAATGTAAAGGTGGAGTTTTAAATTGAAACAAAGAGTTTTAAAAACAATATTTTCTATTGTTTTAATATTAATGTTATTTATACCTAATAAAACTCAATCAGCAACTTATACTAGAGATTATACAATAGAAGCATATGATATAAATGTGGTTGTTAATGAAGATAACACTTTAGACATAACAGAAACAATAACAGCATATTTCAATGTAGATAAACACGGTATATATAGAAAGATACCGCTAAGAAATACGGTTTCTAGACTAGATGGAACAACTTCAAAAAATAGAGTTAAAATAACCAATGTATCTGTTAATGAAGAATATTCTTCGTATAATAAAGATGGATATAAAGTAATAAAAATAGGAAGTAAAAATTCTATATTTAGAGGAAAACATAATTATACAATAAAATATACATATGATATAGGAAAAGATCCTTTAAAAGATGTAGATGAATTGTACTTTAACTTAATCGGAAATGAATGGGATACGACAATAAATGGTATAACTTTTACCATACAAATGCCCAAGTCTTTTGACGAATCATTATTAGGTTTTTCTAGTGGAGTAAAAGGTTCTGCTAATAGCTCCAATATTTATTACGATGTTGATGGAAATACTATAACTGGAAACGTATATAGAACACTAAACGTTGGCGAAGCATTAACAATTAGACTTACATTACCAGAAGGTTATTTTGTAAAAAATACTAAGCTAGGAACATACCAAATTGTAAGTATAATATTAAGTATAACAGCAGTAGTAATAGCAATTATTATATATAAAAAGGCCGGAAAAAAAGAAAATGTGGTGGAAACAGTAGAATTTTACCCACCAGAAGGTTATAATTCAGCAGAAGTAGGCTTTTTATACAATGGTTCAGCAGATAACAAAGCAATAATTTCATTGCTTGTATATTTAGCAGATAAAGGATATTTAAAAATAGAACAAATAGAAGAAAAAGGAATTTTTTCAAAAACAAAAAGTTTTAAAATTACAAAGCTAAAAGAATATGACGGAAATAATGAAAATGAAAGAATATTTTTCAATGGACTATTTAGTTGTCCAAAAGAAATAGATATGGAAAAAGTAAATGAAATTAAAGAAGAAGCAAATAAAAATGGAGAAAAAATAAGTACTTCTAAGGCGATGCAACTTGTAAGAGGAATGAAAGATGAAAAAACAGTAACAGCTTCAGAATTAAAGAACGAATTTTATGTTACTTTAGATAAAATTCGAAATAAAATGAATAGCAAAGAAAATAAAAATAAAATATTTGAACATTCAACAAAGGTAATAAGAAACTGGATAATATTTATGATTGTCATTATAGTAGCATTAATGATAATAAAGCCAGCAATAGAATCGGCTAGTTTAGAAGAAGCATTTTTAATATCGACACTTTCAATAATTGGTTTTACTATACTAGGACTATCAAATGAAAAGCCAACCGTTTTTTCAAAAGTAATACAAATAATAGTATCAATGCTATTTATATTAGTACCATGTGGGATAATAATGCTGCCAGAAATATTATATGATACTCCATATTTAATAACGGAAATAATAGGAATAGTTTCTGCTTCAATCCTAATATCACTTTCAAAAAAAGTAGTTAAAAGAACTGAATTTGGAAATGAAATGTTAGGAAAAATAGGAGGATTTAAGCGTTTCCTAGAAACAGCAGAAAAACCACAATTAGAAGCATTAGTAGAAGAAAATCCAGAATATTTTTATGACATTTTACCATATACATATGCATTAGGTGTTTCTGAAAAATGGATGAAACAATTTGAAACAATAGCTATACAACCACCAAGTTGGTATGAATGCAATGGAGCGTTTGTAATGACTGATTTTAATAGTTTTATGAATACCACAATGCAATCAGCGCAATCGGTAATGTCTTCTAGTCCATCTAGTAGTGGTGGGGGAGGTTCATCTGGTGGTGGATTCTCTGGAGGAGGCTCTGGAGGAGGCGGAGGAGGTTCGTGGTAATCTTCTCATAAATATAAAACTTAGATAATAAAAGTTAAATATAATTGGCTGTAAAAAAGTCCAACAGAAGAATGAGTGATTAAGTTCACTCATTTTTCTTTTTTTTAAATTCCCTGAAAAATTTTTAATTTTTTTTGTTTTAACTAAAAGCTCACCTCATTACAAATAAATGAATAAAATATATAGAAATGTACTTAAAGTTTAGTACATAAAATTTATGAAAGGAAGGAAGCAAAATATGAAAAAATACTTAATAATAGGTATTGCAATTGTACTTGTAATAGTAGTAGCAGTGGCTATTTTCTTTGGAACAAAAAAAGATACAAATACAAATGTAGCTATGCAAAAAGTGCGTTTAAATGAGGTAACAAGAAGTGTATTTTATGCACCACAATATGTTGCAATAGCAAAAGGCTTTATGGCAGAAGAGGGAATTGAATTAGAAATAACAACAGGTCAAGGGGCAGACAAAGTAATGACAGCAGTTCTAGCAGGTCAAAGTGATATAGGATTTGCTGGACCAGAAGCTTCAATATATGTATATAATGAAGGAAAGACAGACTATTGCCAAGTATTTGCACAACTAACGCAAAAAGACGGATCATTCTTAGTAGCAAGAGAAAAAACAGACAACTTTAGTTGGCAAGATTTAAAAGGAAAAACAGTAATTCCAGGAAGAAAAGGTGGAGTTCCATATATGACATTTGAATATGTATTAAAGAAAAATGGAATAGATCCACAAAAAGATTTAATATTAGACGATAGTATTAAATTTGATTTAATGGCAGGAGCATTTTCAGGAGGAACAGCAGACTATGTAACATTATTTGAGCCAACAGCAACAATGACAGCAAATGCAGGAAAAGGATATGTTGTAGCATCAGTAGGAGAAGCATCTGGAGAAATACCATATACTGCTTATTTTGCTAAAAAAAGCTATATAGAAAAGAATAGCGATATAATACAAAAATTTACAAATGCAATATATAAAGGACAAAAATGGGTAGAAGAACATACAATGAAAGAAGTGGCAGAAGCAATAAAAGAATTCTTCCCAAATACAGATGTAGACTTACTTGCAACTGTACTTCAAAGCTATAAAGATATAGATGCTTGGAAAACAAATCCAGCAATGAAAGAAGAATCTTTTGAACTATTACAAAATGTTATGGAAGAAGCGGGAGAACTAACACAAAGAGCACCATTTAATAAAGTAGTAAACAATTCATATGCAGAAAAAGCAATGAAATAACTTTAAATTTTATTTAACAGAATTAATAGTATAACTGGTAGTTATCAACATTTAGTAAATAAAGTGTTGATAACTGCTAAAAAATATGTTAAAATGACTATTGTAGAATATGTAAACAACACCACTACAAGGAGGGCAAAATTATAAAGAAAAGCAGGAGAAAACTATTAGTAACAGCAGAGAAAACTGTTGTTAAGCTAGTTAATGATGAAAAAGTAGTGGAATGCTTGGAAAAAATTCAAAATCAAGCACAAGATTAAAAAAATTGAATAATAAATTAAAAATCCAGCTTTAATAAGCTGGATTTTTAAAGGTGCGACAGGCATATGTTTCTTTAATAGAATTAAAGAATAAAATTCAACAAATTTAAAACATACTATTGACAAATAATGCCAACATAAGGTATAATACAGAACGTGTACAAGATGTAGGTTGTGCACGTTTTAAAATCCCACACGAATAAAAGTGTAAATACTGGAAGGAGGGGAATAGTAATGTCAGAAGTAAGAGTAAATAATGGAAATATAGAAGATGCTTTAAAAAGATTTAAAAGACAATGCGCAAGAAATGGAGTTTTACAAGAAGTTCGTAAAAGAGAACATTATGAAAAACCTAGCGTAAAAAGAAAGAAAAAATCAGAGGCTGCAAGAAAAAGAAAATTTTAATTGAAATTAAGGGGCTAGAAATTAGGGTAAAACGCTATAATTTCTAGTCTTTTTTGCAAATAGGAGGAATTTTATATGTTAAAAGAAAAATTATTAGAAGATATGAAAGTATCAATGAGAGATAAAAATGTAATTAGAAAAAACGTAATTCAAATGGTAAGAGCAGCAATACTACAAGTCGAAAAAGATAAACAAATAGAACTATCAGATGAACAAATAATAGAAGTAATAGCAAAAGAATCTAAAAAAAGAAAAGACTCATTAGCAGATTATGAAAAAAGTGGAAGACAAGAATTAATAAATCAAATAAATGAAGAAATAAAAATATTAGCAGAATATTTACCAAAGCCACTTTCTAGAGAAGAATTAGAAAAAATAGTAGACGAAGTAATAGAAAAAACAGGAGCAAGCTCAATAAAAGAAATGGGAATAGTAATGAAAGGCGTAAAAGAAAAAGTAGGAGCTGCTGCAGATGGAAAAACTATAAATGAAATAGTAAAAGCAAAATTAGCATAAATTAAATAAAAAAATAAAAGAAAAATAAAAGATAAATAAAAAGTAAAAGATATTAAAAGAAAATTAGAAAAAATCTTTAAATAGAATAAAAATGTATTAAAGCAAAAAAATATGCAAGAATGCCTTGTATATTTTTTGTTTTTTGTACTATAATATTATTGTTATTTTGTACTTAAATAAAAATTGAAAAAAGTCCACAAATATTACATTTATATTATACTAAATATTAATATAAAAATAAATGGAGAAAGGAGCGTATGGTCTATTTAAATTATTAAATACATCATACAAGAAAAAAATGATAAATAGCATAGAAATAAAAGAAGGAATAAAATTTCATGAGATAGAAACAAATAAATTTAAAACAAATTTATTAGCAGTATTCTTAAGTATGCCACTTACAAGAGAAACAGTAACAAAAAATGCTCTAATAGCGGCAATACTAAGAAGAGGAACACAAAACATGAAAACACAAGAAGAAATTAGCAAAAACTTAGAAGAAATGTATGGTTCTAATTTTGATTGTGGAATAGAGAAAACGGGAGATATTCATACAATGAAATTCTATCTAGAGTCAATAAATGATGAGTTTTTACCTGAAAAAGAAAATTTATTAAAAAGAAGTTTTGAAATATTATTAGATATAGTGTTCAACCCTTTAGTAGAAGATGGAAAATTTAAAGAAGAATATTTCAAAGGAGAAAAAGAAAATCTAAAACAAATTATAGAAGGAAAAATAGATAATAAAGGTTCATATGCGTTAGAAAGATGTATAGAAGAAATGTATAAAGGAAAAGCATATGGCTTATATAAATTTGGTTATATAGAAGACCTAGAAAAAATAACATCAGAAGAGCTTTATAACTATTATAAAGAAATGATACAAAACTGCAAAATAGATATATTTGTATCTGGAGTATTGCCACAAGGTGTTGAAAATATAATAAAAGAAAATGAAAATATAAACAAATTACAATCAAGAAAAGTAGAACTAAAAGATGAAGAAAAACAAATACCAGAACAAGAAAAAATAGTAGAAGAAAGCATGGATGTAACACAAGGAAAACTAGTAATAGGATTAGACGTTGACCCAAAAGAAGAAATAGAAGATTTAAGCTATATAACAATGTGCTATAATACAATTCTTGGTGGTGGATCAAACTCAAAAATGTTCCAAAATGTAAGAGAAAAAGCAAGTCTTGCATACACAGCAGGTTCTAACTATTTAAAAAGAAAAGAAAATATAATAATAAGAGCTGGAATAGAAATAGAAAATTATGATAAAGCAGTTAGAATAATAAGAGAGCAATTAGAAGATATGAAAAAAGGAAACTTTACTCAAGAAGATATAGTAAATGCTAAAAATCTAATTCTTTCAACAATAGAAAATATACCAGAAGAGCAAGATACAGAAATAAGTTATTACTTTGGTCAAGAATTAGCAAATAAAAACGTAAGTGTAGAAAAGTATGCAAAAAAAGTAGAAGCGGTTACAAAAGAGCAAATAGTAAGAGTTGCTAATTCAGTTACTGTTAATACAATATATTTCTTAAAAAATTAAAGAAAGGAGTTTGTATAATGTTTATAAGTTCATTATACAAGGAAAATAAATGAAACTAATAGAGAGCTTAAATATAAAAGAAAAAGCATATATAGAAAAATTGGAAAATGGAATGACAGTAATAATAATTCCAAAAGAAAACGTAAAGAAAAAATATGTAATGTGGGCAACACATTTTGGCTCAATAGATAATAGATTTATAGAACCAAAATCAAACACAGAAGTATTTGTACCAGACGGAGTAGCACACTTTTTAGAGCACAAAATGTTTGAACAAGAAAGTGGAAAAAATAGTTTAGACGTTTTAATGGGACTTGGAGTAGATGCAAACGCATATACAACAAATGACCACACAGCATATTTATTTGAAACAACAAATAACTTTTATGAAGCATTAGATGAATTAATGGATTATGTGCAACACCCATACTTTACAGATGAAAATGTAGAAAAAGAAAAAGGAATAATAGCACAAGAAATAGGAATGTATGACGACGATCCAGGTTGGCAATTATATATGAATGCATTAGACTGTATGTATAAACAAAATGCAGTAAAAATAGATATAGCAGGAACAGTAGAATCTATATCAAAAATAGATAAAGATGTTTTATATAAATGCTACAATACATTTTATAACCCATCAAACATGGTATTTGTAGTATGTGGAGACTTTGAACCAGAAAAAATGTTACAAGAAATAAAAAATAGAATAGTAAAAAAAGAAACACAAGGAGAAATAAAACGAATATATCCAGAATCTGAAACAGGTCTAAATAAAAAATATAAAGAAGCACAAATGCAAGTAAGCAAACCAATATTTTTAATTGGATTTAAAGATGAAAATTTAGGAAAAGACAAAGTAAGAAGACATATAGCAATTCAAATTATAATGGATATGTTAATGGGAAAAAGTTCATCGTTCTATCAAAAAATGTATAACGAAGGATTACTTTTAGCACCATTAGATAAAGATTATGAATTTACAGACAACTATGCACATGTAATGATAACAGGTCAATCAAAAGAACCTAAAAAAATATATGATGAATTATTTAAAACAATAGAAGAAATGAAAAACAATATGGACGAAGAATACTTCAAAAGAATAAAAAAGAAAGTATATGGAGACTATGTAGTAGAATATAATGATGTATCAAACATAGCAAGAATGTTTTTGACAGATTATTTAAAAGGAATAAACACATTCGACTATATAGAACAATATAATACAGTAAGTATAGAATATGTAAAAGAAATCTTAAAAGAATTATTTGACGAAAAAAATGCAGTATTGTCAGTAATAAACACAAAATAAAATCTACTGTCGAAATATGCAAAAAAATGAAGAAAAATGTCATACGAAAAATCAACAAAATGCCTAAAAATAGGCATTTTTTCTTGACTAAAATGTAAAAACATGTTATCATATGAATATACGAAAGAAGAAAATTCACGAAAAAGGAGAGTGGTTATATGTTAAATGATGAAATATGTAATTTAAGAGAAAAATTAAACGAAAGCATAATCAAAGGACAAGACTATGATATAACCTATAAACTTAGTGTTGAGTTAGATGAATTAATAGCAAAATACTACAGAAAAAGTGAACTAAATTATATGGCGAAAAAATAAGATATAAAAAGTAGAAAAAACGAAACAATATAAGTAATAATTAAATAAAAAAGGTAACTTGCAATAAAAAAGTAAGTTACCTTTTCTTTAAATTTTGGCGAAAAATCTTGTAAAATATAGAGAATTAAAGATAATTGTTGAAAAAAAAGTGAAAATAGTTTATAATTAAGGTAGATGTATTAAAAGGAGTGATACCAATGAAAGCAAAAAATAAAATAATATTGAGTTTAATAATTTTAATGATAATGATGTTAATAATATTTAATATAAATAGTGTATATGCACAAGTTGAAAGTGAAATTAAGGTAGGTTTTGAATCATCAATAAGACCTGATGAAATAGCAAATAAACAAACAAATCAAGTTCCAACAGTGGAATTTCCTAACTGGAATAATAATCAAGTTTCTTCAGATACAAAGTTACCTGATTGGTCATATGATTCAAAAAAAACAAATACAACAGGAAGCGGGCAACAATCAACTAGTTCTAAAAATGATAAAAAAAGTCAATCATCAGGTGGAGGAACTAGCTTTGGAGGAACAACATCATCAGGTGGAGGAACTAGTTTTGGAGGAACAACATCATCAGGTGGAGGAACTAGCTTTGGAGGAACAACATCATCAGGAGGAGGAACTAGCTTTGGAGGAACAACATCATCAGGAGGAGGAACTAGCACAAAAAGAACAGAAGAAGAGATAAAAAAAGATATAGAAGAACATACAAATCTTAGAGATAAATATACAGATAGTGGAGATGATAAAGCAGCACAAAGAGAACAAGAAAAAATTAATAAATTAGAAGAAGAACTAAAAACAGCAGTAGATAGTGGGAAAGTTACCGAACCAACAACTTCAGGAGGTAGTAGTTCAAGTGGAAAAAGTGAATCTAGTGTAGATGTACCTACACCTACAGGAGATGGATATATAAATCCAGATGATTATGAACCTAAACTAGATTCAATGAAAAGTGGAGATTACGATAGAGTAGCTAGTTTTGCAGGAAAAATTATAAATGTAATATCAGTAATAGGAATTGTAATTTCAGTAATAATGATAATTGCATTAGGTATAAAATATATAGTTGGAACTGTAGAAGAGAGGGCAGAGTACAAAAAGAATATGGTACCAATGCTTGTTGGAGCGATAATGATATTTTCAATATCAACAATAGTAGACATTATATACAACATAACAAACAGTGTTCTGGGAGGATAATAGAATATGAAAGTAAAAAATAAAAAAATACTAAAATTAATAGCAATTATAATTTTTAGTTTAATGCTTGTATTAGCATTTTCTAATAATACATATGCTAAAACTCCAGATGAAATAATAACAGGAGCAGATGATTTTATTTCTAAAGGTGGAGATGGTGCTACTGGAATAAGACCAGAAAATATAAAAGAAATAACTAATATAATATATAATGTGCTATTATTAATAGGCGTAATATGTATTATGCTTATAGGAATAATATTGGGAATAAAGTTTATAACAGAAGGAACAGAAGGAAAAGCAGAAGTTAAAAAAGCATTAGTACCATATGTAGTAGGATGTGTAGTCGTATTTGGAGCGTTTGGAATATGGAAATTAGTTGTAGATTTATTACAGGCAACTTTATAGGTTAATAAATAAAAATAAAAACTTGTAATAAAAAATGTAAAAAAAGGTTGAAAAATAAAAAAATATATATTATAATAAATTTATTAGTAAGAAGATAGTAAGAATATAATCAAAGGATTATTAATAATTATCTAATATAAAAAGGAGGAAATATAAATGAAAAAACAAGTGAAAATGCTATCTATAATATTAGTAATAATGATGGTAATGGCTTCAATGTCAAGTGTTGTATTAGCTGTAAATGGTGGAACAGTATTAGAAGAAATAAACAAATCAGCAACTGATAATGCAGGTAAAGATACAAATCAAATTACATCAATGGGTGGAAGAATAGTTGTTATTATGCAAACCGTTGGTATCGTAGTAGCAGTTGTTATTTTATTAATATTAGGTATTAAATACATGATGGGTAGTGCAGAAGAAAAAGCAGATTACAAAAAATCAATGATACCATATCTTGTTGGTGCAATATTAATATTTGCAGCTACAACAATAGTAAATGTTGTTTACCAAATAGCAAATGGATTAAATTCATAATATTAAAAACTGGCTTTAAGCCAGTTTTTTTTGCTCATTTTTACAGCAATATAACAAAATAATTACATTTCTATTAAAAATGCATAAAAAATGCATTTTTTTTTTGTTTTTTTGTTACATTTTAAAGCTTTTTCTGTTATAATATAATCAAGTGTAATTATATACAAAAGTAAAAGTAGGAGGAACATATATATGGGAACATATAATATACCTAGAAATGTAAAAGGTGAAGGAAGAATTTTATTTGTATTTTCAGGTAAAAGCATGATATATACGGTAATAGGTGGTGTAGTAGGATTACCATTTTACTTTATACTTTCTGCATTAAACAATAAATTAGCAGGAGTAATTGTTATAGGAATATTTGCTTTAATAGGTTTTCTAATTGGAACTTTTAAAGTACCAGAAATAGGAATTCTTAAATTCACTAAAAAAGTTGGAGGAGAAGGTATTGACGATATAATATTAAGAGCAATAAAGTTCAATAGAAGTGGAAAGAAAATATATTTGTATACTAAGGAGGAAGAAAAATAATGGATAGTATTAAAATGTTGACAATAATGTTAGCTGTTATATTAGGCATAATGTTATTACTTTTAGTAGTTTTAGGAATAGTGTTTGCAATGTCTAAAATGAAAAAAACAGATGATCAAGAAAATGCTACAGACAAAAATGGAAAAACAAATAAGCTAGCTAAAACCAAAAAATTTAAAGAATATAGAACAGATTCAATAATGAATTTTATGGATTTTGATACAGTAGTAGATAATATGATTTCGCAAAAAGATGGAAAAAGATATATTATGGCTGTGGAATGTCAAGGAATTAATTATGATTTAATGTCAGAGGCAGAAAAAAATTCTGTAGAAGAAGGATTTGTACAATTTCTAAATACACTACGTTATCCTATACAAATATATACTCAAACAAGAAGTGTAAATTTAGACAGTAGCATTCAAAAATATAAAGAAAAAATGAAATCAGTAGAACTAGAACTTGAAAGACAAGAGGAACAATATAGAAAAATGCAAAAATCTGTTGCATATACACAAGAACAATTAGATGCATATTTCTTTGAACTTACAAAACAAAGAAATCTATGCTCTTATGGAAAAGATATAATAGCTTCAACAGAAAGAATGAGTTTAAACAAAAATGTATTATCACAAAAGTATTATGTAATAATACCATATTATGTAGAAGAATTAGGAGATAACTCATTTGATAAAGAAGAACAAAGAAGCTTAGCTTTTTCAGAACTATATACAAGAGCACAATCAGTTGCAAGAGCATTAGCTGTTTGTGGAATAAATGCGAAAGTATTAGATTCTACAGGATTAATAGAACTATTATATGTAGCTTACAATAGAGATGAATCTGAAGTATTTGGAGTAGAAAAAGCTTTAGAAGCAGGATATGATGAATTATATACAACAGCGAAAGACGTTATAGATAAACAAATTAAAGAATTAGATAAAGAAATAGAAAAAGAAGCACTAGAGCTTGCAAAGCGAAAAGTTAATGAAGCAAGAAATGATAAACAAAAAGAACTAACAGAAAAAAGAAACAAGAAGAGAGATTTAATTGCAGAACTTGCTGAAATAATGATAAAAGAAAACGTAGATGTAATAGGAAAAGACGTTGCACAAGATGCTATAAAGAAAATAGATACAAAAGAGGAGGTAAGTAAAGATGGCAAGAAACAGACAAGAAGAGTTAGAAAGACAAAGACAGCTTAATAATGATTATTCAAACCCAAATGAATATCAAATTTTAAAGAAAAAGACTATAAAAGAATTAATAGCTCCATCTGGAATAGATGCTACAAATATAGACCACCTAGAAATAATTTCTGGAGTAACTAGATATGCAAGAAGTTTCTTTGTATCAACACTTCCTAGAATGGCTACTTTCCCAGAATTATTTAGAGATATGTATTTATTTGGAGATATTAATACTTCTATATATATAGAACCAATAGCAGAATCCCATTCACAAAATGAACTTAATAGAACAATAAATGAATTAGAAACAGAAAGAATTGTAGCAGCAGATAGAGGAAATATAAATAGAGAGAGTACAATAACTCAAAAAAGATTCGAAGCAGAACAATTAAGAGATGAAATAGCAGCAGGATATAATAAATTATATGAAGCAACAATAGTATCAACATTATTTGCATATAGCTTAGAAGACTTAGATAGATATACAAAACTTTTATCTTCAGAAATGTCTAAATCATTAGTTGGAATAAAAAGTGCATGGGGAATGCAAGAAGAAGCTTTTAAAAGTAATTTACCATTAATGGAAAATAAAATAAACAAGCATCATACATTTGATAGACGTTCAATGGCAACAGTATTTCCTTTCACAACATCAGATGTGGGTCATTCTACTGGTATACCACTTGGCTTTAACAGACAAACGGGAGTACCAATATTATTTGATAATTTCCATCAATCACTTACAAACTATAACATGGTTATATTTGCTAAGTCTGGTGCTGGTAAATCAGTTACAATGAAAACATTAATTTCACGTTCAGCAGTTTTAATGGGGATACAAAGCTTAGCACTAGATGCAGAAGGTGAGTATTCAATAGTTGCTGAAAGTTTAGGTGGAGTGAACGTTGTACTTAGCCCAACATCTAAAACAGTTATAAATTTATTTGATATTGAATCTGAAGTAGTTAAAGATGAAATAACAGGTAAATCTAGAACAGTAGTAAATGTTGAAAATAAAGTAGAGGACGTAACTCAAGCTTTACTTACAATGGCAAGAGGAAGCACAAGATCACAAGAAGTAAATGAACTTACAAAACAAATTATTTCAGAATCTGTACAAGAAGAATATGCAGAAGCTGGAATAAATAGTGACCCAAACAGTTTATACGCAAGAAGAGAAATAATGGGAGGAAATTTAGGAAATCAAAGAAAACTAATGCCAACAATAGGTTCTTGGTATAAAAGAATATTAAGAAAGGCAGAAGAAAATAAAAACCCAGATTATCAATTCCATTACAGTTATTTAATAAAAGTTATGAAACAATACATAAGAGAATATAATGGTCAAATGGCTTATTTTGATGGACAATCTACATTCGATTTATTAGATGGAACATTATTTATAAACTTAGACATATCTCAATTAGAGGAAAGATTTGCAAGACCACTTGCACAACAAATATTACTTTCTTGGATTTGGGAAAAATATGTTAAGAAAAACAGCGAAGATAGAACAAAAGCAGCTCAAAAAAGAGTTATAGTAGATGAAGCCTGGATGTTATTACCATATCCAGAAGCTGTAGACTTCTTAAATACAATGGCACGTCGTGCCAGAAAAAGAAATGTTTCTCTAGCGATTATCTCTCAAAGATTCCAAGACTTCTATGAGAAACCAGAAGCACAAGCAGTTTTAACTTCATCAGATACAAAATTATTTTTAGCACAAGATAAATCAGAAATAGAATACTTAAAAGAAGTATTTAAATTAAGTTCAGGAGAAGCCGGATTTTTAGTAACATGTGGAAAAGGTGAAGGATTACTAAAGGTTGGAGCAGACACTGCAATAATACAAATAAGACCAACACAAAAAGAATTTGAGTTTGTTGAAACAAACCTAAACAAGTTGGTAAAGAAAAATAAGAAATACGAGGAATAAAAAAAGGAGTATTTAGTATGAAAAAAATTACTAAAAAAGGAATACAACAAAAGATTATAATTTCAATACTATTAGTGTTAAGTATTAATTTCATAATACCAACTTATTCGCATGCTAGTGCTATAGGGACAGCAGTAAGAGAGATATTAGCCTTACTTGGAGATGCAGCAGAAAGTTTAATGCAAAGATTTATGAGTGATGGCGGAAAACTTATAGTTGGTAATAATAATTCTAAGGCTGCTGAAATAAAAGAGACTCCTATAGATGATAATGAAGTGTTAGAAACGGTAAAAAAGGATGACATGAAAACAATTAAGAGTGGTGTAGATAAAGGGGAGTATAAAGTTCCAGTAATAACATATTCACCAGAAGAAATATTTAGTGATAAAGTTAAATTTTTAGATATTAACTTCATTAATCCAAGTTCATCTAATAGTTCAGCAGGAATGCTACAAAAAACAGTGGCAAGTTGGTATATAGCATTTAGAAATTTGGCTGTAGTTGGTTTACTATGTGTATTAGTATATATAGGAATAAGAATATTAATATCTAGCACAGCTTCAAGCAATGCAAAATACAAAGAAATATTAATAGACTGGCTAATAGCGTTATGCATAGTATTCTTCTTACACTATATAATGTCTTTTGCACTTACAATGGTAAAATCAATAAATGAGGCAATTGCAGGAGATGGAAAATTAGCACAATCGACCTACATAAAAGTAGAAGATGGTTCTAGTTCAGAATATTATAAATTTAATATGATAAGTGCGGCAAGATTTATGGTAGGAGACAATAATGATGATGATTCTGAAAAGACTTTTGGATACTTAATAATATATTTAGCTTTAGTAGCATATACAATAATTTTTACTATTCATTATATAAAGAGGGTACTATATATGGCCTTCTTAACAATAATAGCACCGTTGGTTGCTCTTACGTATCCATTAGATAAAATAGGAGATGGAAAAGCACAGGCGTTTAGTATGTGGTTGAAAGAATATTTATATAATGTATTTATGCAACCATTCCATTTAATAATTTATACAGTATTCTTTGGAATAGCAGCAGACTTAGTAAAAGAAAATTTATTGTTTGCAACGGTTGCAATAGGATTTTTATTACCAGCAGAAAAACTAATTAAGAAATTATTTGGATTTGACAATCCACCTTTAGGAACAATGGGAGCTCTTGCAGGATTTACAGCAGGTTCACTTGCCTCAAAAATGGGAGGAAAAAGTGGCAGAAAATCTGCTATAAATACTAATAAAGGTGAAAAAACAGATGAAAATAAACCACCAAGATTTGAAAAAAAACATGGAACAGACGGAATTGAAATTAAAAATTTAGGTACAGGAGAAGAAAGTAGTTCTTCAAATAGTGAAGAAAATAAAGAAGAAGAGGACAAAAAAGAGGCATTAAGAAAATACGAACAAGAAGGATATGGAAAAAATGCGGATGGAGAATACTATAATCCTTGGACAGATGAATATGATAAAAATTATGACCCAACTAAAGATACTACTTATATGCCTAAAAATGCTGAAAATATAGAACAAAATGATGAAAATCAACAACAAAATATAAATGAACAAGCTCAAGGAGAAAATAAAAAAACAACATTTAGACAAGGTATGGGTAATGTTATAAATGCACATGGTGGAGGAAAAGCCATAGCTAAAAGAACTGCAGGAAGAGCGATAAAAGGAGCTGCATTTATGGGAAAAACAGCATTTAAAGCATCTGCAGTAGCAATGGGAGCAGCAGCAGGACTTGCATCTGGTCAAGGCATAGCAGCAGTAGTAGCTGGAGCAAAGGGTGGTCTTACAGTAGCAGAAAAATTAGGAAATTCAGTAGAAAGTGGTGTATACTCAGCTTATGGTAAAGCAAAAACAACATTTGCTTCTGGACAAACTAGTCCTATTGGAAAATTTAGAGATGAATTTAATGTAAATACTAAACACCAAGATGCAGCAGGAGTAAAAGCATTTATGAAGGAAGATTCAACAGATCAATATATTAGAGATAAATTGTCAAATGATAAAGGACGTGCACCAACAAGAGAAGAATTAAAAACAGAAAGAGAAAGTATAAAGCAATATGCAGATGAAGGTTTGACAGATATTGCACAAATTTATAGAGCTAAGAAGGCAGAAAAATTTGGAGTATCTGCTGAACAATCGGCAAAAATTGCATTACTTGCTCAAGAAAGAAAGATAGATTCTAAAGTCTTAGGTGATGAAAAACAATACAACCAAAGAAAAGCAGACTTTACACAAGAATTTGTTGATAAAGGTCTTAGCAATGATGATGCAACAAAACAAGCGGATTATATATTAAATGTAATGAAAGCACAAGTTGGACAAAAACATAACTTAGAAAAAATACAACAGAATCCACAACAAAGCCCAGCAAAGCTAAAACAATCAAAAAAAGGAAAAAAATAATTAAATATAAATAGGAGGCTACTAACAATGAATAGATTAATAAGATATTGGAATCAAAACAGAAGGAAAATTATTATAATAGCATTGGTAGTAGTCTTTATGTTTTTATTCATAAAGATATTAAACGAAATAGCAAAAACACAAGGTAGAGAAGAAAAAGAAAATAACATAATTAACACAGAAAATTTGCCAATAAAATCTATCATAACAGGCGAAAGAGTTGATGCAGAGCAAACTGTCACGAATGTAAACTTGATTGAAAGTTTTATACAGAAATGTAATCAAAAAGATATAGAAGGAGCATATAATATGCTTTCTGATAACTGTAAATCAGTATTATATTCTAACAATGTAGAAAACTTTAAAACAGATTATTATGACATAATTTTTAGTGTAGAAAGAACAGCAGATATAAAAAATTACAAAAATTCTAGTACACAAAACACATATCAGGTAGTTTATTATGAAGACTCATTAGCTACAGGAAATGTAAGTAATACTGATGTTTGTAAAGATTATATAACTACATCAAAAAAAGATAATAGAATTAATGTAAATTCTTTTATAGATAGTCAAGAAATAGATAAAACTGTAGAAGAAAATGGAATAGAAATACAAGTTATAAGAAAAAAAGTATTTATAGATTCAGAAAAATATGATTTGAAAATTACAAACAAAAATAATAAAACAATACTAATGAATACAGGTAAGAAAGAACAAGGTGTATATATTATGGACACAGATAATATAAGATATGTAGCATCAAGTAATAGCATAAAGAACAGTACTTGTATGTTTTTACCATATAACATTAAAAATATAGAAATAACTTATATAAGGAATTATGAAGGAAATAAAACAACTAAAAGAATGGTTTTTGCAGATATAGTATTAGATAATGAAGCATATGAAAATGGAGAAAAAGTAGAAAAATATAAAATGGCAATAAATATATAGAAAATAGGTGGTGAATATGGAAAATAACGATAACGAAGAATATGGATTAGATGAAAGCATGCATAATGTAGATCCAATAATAGATAAAGAAACTGCTAAAAAAGTAGCAAACTTGGCTGAAAAAGGTATAAAGGGTAAAGCTAAAAAAATGGCACATAGTGCAACTGAAGGTATAAAAAAAGAAGCAAAAAAGAAAATAAAGAAAAAAGTTATAATGAAGTTTTTGATACCAGCTATTTTGACTATTACTATACCATTAATTTTTATAGCAATAATGTATTCAATAGAAGATAAATTTGTTAACTTAATGTCAAATATAGGAACTTCTATAAGCACAGGTTTTACAAAATTTATAAAATTTATAGATAATGATTATTGGATAAAATTAGATGAAAAAAGCGAATATACTTATACCGATCCTTATGGAAAAGAAGTTACCAGAGATGTGACAATTGCAGAAAAATATGCCAGAGAATTGTTGGAGTTAGGGTATTCACTACAAGATTTAAATCTAATTCCTACACAAGATGTACACGAAGAAGATAAAAGTTTAAGTGAAACTAGATTAGTAGATAAAATATTAACAGATGAAAGTTATGAAGGAGCTGCAAGAGAAAAATTATTAAAATATATAAACGCATTTATAAAAGCAGATTTAATCACATCTCAACCACATCTAAGAAGAGGAAATACAGAGGGAGAATTGGTAAACGAATATCATACAGATTGGATAGATGGAGGAATATATTTATATAGATCTGAAGTAGGAAAAGATAGTTATAAATTAATGAAATATTTGCCTTATGATGAATATGAAAAACTTTCAAATACAGATGAAGAAAAAATATATTCTTATACAATAGATCCAAATACTAATCAAATTATAATAGCAGCTTTAAAAATAACAACTAAGAAAACAGTAGAAAATGCAGAATATGGAATTAATGATATTTTGGCACCTACTGACAAGACAATAGAAGTTATTGGAAATTATTATTATGATTATAAAATAGAACTAAATAAATATATGATGCCATATGAATTTTTAATAAGTTTATGCCAGGTAACACAAAACCCTGAATTTGTATATCATGTGGCAATGCTTGCTAGAAATACAAAAATAAAAGTATATGTAAATGATGCTACTGAAATAAATAAAACAACAACAACAGAAACTGTTCCAGTAATGGTAGATGTGTATGACCCAGAAAATCCAGATGTTGTAATAGGAAGTAAGGATTCTGGAAAAACAAAAGAAAGAAAAATAGAAACGACAGTAACTAGTTTAAATCCAGAAGCTTCTCTTATGAAAGCAGATACATGGTCTTTTTATGAAGTTTACAATTATAAAAGAGAAGTAGTAACTACTGGGAATGATAATCAATTTTATGAATCTGATGGAGTAAAATCATCATCAAGTTCTACTACAATAACATATAAGCGAATACCTGCTACTACAAAGAATGGTGAAGAAATAAAACCAATTGAAAAATCTAAACAATTTTTAGGATTACTTGTAAATGATACAGGAACATGTGAATGTAATGGAGCAGAAGAAAAAAATGAAAATGCAGTAGCAAATTGTGCAAAAAATGCAGAATTCAATAGAGATGGTACGCCAGTAAAATATAAAATACCTGACTCAAATCTTTTAAAGGCACCATTAGAAAACTTAATTACAGGTAAAGAACTTTTATATGAAATGCTAGGAGAAAACATAAAAGCTTCTGATGAGGATTCATCAGAAACAGATGAAACAGATTATAATTCAATATATAAAACGAAAATGGCTAGCTTGGTAGACCATATAAAATACTTATTAACATTTCCAGATAATGAAGAAATAAATGATTTAGAGACAGATGGACCTTTAACGGATGAAGATTATAGTAATATAAATCAAGATGACTTAATAGTAAAAACAGATGAACAAGGTGCATTACCGGCAGTAACAAAAGACCAATTAATACAAATAATTAACGCTAAATACACAGGCAATAAAAAGGAAAATGCATTAAGCATAGTAGATGCATTAATAGAAGGTCAAAATAAATATAAAGTAAATGCTGTATTTGTTTTAGCGTTTGCTCACCAGGAATCATCAATAGGAACGGCTAATTCAAGTTATGTGAAAAAAAATAATAACTGGACTTCTTATAATCTTAAAGCAAAATATAGTAGTCCGCAAGAAAATATAGAAACTACTATGAGACAAATAGCAACAGGAAGTAAATATTTCACTCAAGGAAGATATACTGTAAAGCAAATTCAAGAAGTCTATTGCCCTAATTTACCACCAGATTGGCCTACACAAGGAGATGATTGGACAAGAAATGTAACACAAATAATAAGGTCATTATATGGAAAAATAGGAATAGATATAGAAGAGGCAGATGAAAGTGGGGATGGACAAGATGGTTCAATTAAAGTTGCAGGACATAAATATGCCTATAAAAATTATAAACAATTTTCTGGAAGTTGGGCAACTAAACCATTTGCAGGAGGAACAATGAAAAACTCTGGATGTACCTTAACATCCATAGCAATTGTATTAACAGGATATGGTCAAGATGTTACTCCAGAAACTATTAGAACGGAAGTAAATGGAAAATTAGCAGATTTACAAGCAGTTCTAAAAAATCACGGAATATCTAGTGAAAGACCAGGAAGAGTTCTTACTGAACAAGAAATAATAGAACATTTAGAATCAGGAAGACCGATAATAGTAAACGTAAAAGGGGAATGGACAAGTAGCACAGGACATTATATGGTGTTAGTAAGTTATAGAAATAAAGATGGTGTAAATCAAGTATATGTTTCTAATCCAGGAAGTTCAAATGCCACAAAGAATGGATGGGTAGATATCTCAAGAATTACAAATAATATGAAAACAGCAAGTATATTTATAACAACATATCCAGAGATGAAAACAAAGAAAAATGAAGTACCAAAATATTCATTTACTGAAGATAAAATAACAATAAAAATACCAAATTTGGCTAATAGCAAGAAAGTAGCATGGGTAAGTGATGTTCATATAGTAGCAGATTATGCAAATAAAGGCTCTGATGTTACTAGCTCAGATAGTGAAATTGCTAGCAGATACAATATGATGGTGACAGATGATCAAAGTGTACATAGTGCAGATTTATGGCCACAAATCATAGATTATATAAATAATAATAATTTTGATGCAGTTATATTCGGAGGAGACCTTATGGATTATTATAGTGATAATAACTATAAAGTATTATCTGAAGGATATAAAAAACTAAATTCAAATATCAAAAAAATGTACATAAGAGGTTCTACAGATGACCACGATGCTTGGACAGGAAGAACAAATCATGATACTTCATATGCATTATCTAAGCATACAGATTTAGATGGAAATTCAGACTCAAAATATATAGATTTAGATGGAGTTAGAATAGTAGGATTAAACTGGTCAGCTAATACGGCTGTAAATACTAGTTCAGCACAGACATTAATAGATAAAGCACCAGGATCAGTTATATTAGCAACACATGTACCATTTGCTTCACAATCAACACCTTCTGGATTAGAGCAGTGGTGTAGAAATATTCATAATAATCAAGTTTATTATTGGGCTGATAATAGTTATAAATGGATCATAGGAAATAACGCAAATATGAAAAATTTATTAAATAACTATGTATATTCGAGTGATACAAAAGTAAAAAGTGTTTTGGCAGGACACGTACATACAGGAACATGGGATGGAACTATTACAGAAAATGTTTCAGAGCATATTTTTGCAGGAGCCTTTAGAGGGATTATTGGAGTAGTAGAACTAATTCCGGAATAAATGATAACTGTTTAAAATATTATAAAATATGGGCGATAAATAATCGCCCTAGACTTTATATAAAAAATATATTAAAGAGGTAAATATGAAAAAAAATAGATCATTAATAATAGTGTTAATAATACTAACAATACTAATAATAATTGTTACATTATTAATTTTAATATTGCTTCCAAAACTAAGAGAAGAGAAATTTAAAAACATAGATGCTGAAGTTTCATATGAAGACATATTAGACATACAGGAAGAAAAAACATATAAAGCATACACAATACTATCTCAATGTATAGAAAAATATATTAATTACAATATAAGCAAAGATAGTTATAAAATTAAATTAATATGTGAAGAAGAGTCAAATGAGAAAATTATGGAAATAGAGAATCCATATTACTTAAAAATAGAAGCTGTATATAAAATAGAAAGAGTAAATGATACAACATATTTTACAAAAGCTATGTTAAATAATAAAGATGTGTATTTTTTAGTAAATGTGGATTATGAAAATACGACTTTTAATATTAGACAAAGCAATAATAAAGAATTTCAAAATGCAATGAATAATATAGTTGATGGAAAATATAAAAAAAGCATAATTATAAATTCTAACGAAGAAAACAAAATTGAAACAAAAGATTTGTCTAATTATATTATAGCAAGTAATTATTTTGACATCTACAAAAATCTAGCAATAGAAAAAACAGATATTGCATATGAATTAATTAACGAAGAAACAAAACAAACTAAATTTTCTAATAATATAGATAACTATAAAAGTTACATAGAGAGAAATAAAGAAAATATAGAAGATGCAAGTTTAGTTTCTTTAATATCAGTAGAGGCACAAGAAAATAAAAAAACATACACAGTTCAAGATTCTAATGGAAATCAATATGTAATAGAAGAATATTTATATACAAATTTTAATATTAGCATAAAAGATAGTACACAATATTCTCAAGATGAAATAGAAAAATATGCAAAAATGGATTATAAACAAAAATTGAAATTTAATGTAGATAAAATATTTTCGTGGGTAAATAATAAAGAATATGAAGTACTATATTCTAAATTAAATTCTCAATTTAAGAATACTAATTTTAATACTTTAGAAAAATTTCAAAATTATATACAAGATAAATTTTTTGATTATAATTATTTAGGAACAGTATCTATGCAACAACAGGGAAACACATACATATTAAGAGCACCATATAAAAGTGGAGCAAGTGTGGCAGCAGAAGAACGAGAAGTAACAGTAATAATGAGATTAGAAAACGATATGAATTTTAGTTTTTCTATAGCTTTATAAATTAGAAATTAGAAAATTCTGAAAATAACAAAAAAACGAGAAAATTAAACATTTTCTCGTTTTTTTTGTTAACAACTTATTTCCTTTTGAATTCCTAGTCCATCTCCATCACAAGTTAATATTTCAAAATTTTTCTTTATTCTTTTTTCTGTAGGAGTTACTTTTAAAGAATTAATAAAATTAATCTTTTGATTTTGTTCTATAATGCTTTTGGGTGCTTCTAATTGTTTAATTTCTTCTTGTTTAGTAAATATATTTTTAATAAATAAAATTATTTTCTCTATCATTTTCATATTTCTTATCTCTCCTCGGCTACTATTTTACCAGAACTCTTTGACAAATCTATATTTTCTTTTTTAGGTTCTTCATCTTCCCATAGTCTAAGTCCGTTATGTTTTTTTAGGTCTAACTCATAGCATTCAAATTGTTTAGTAAATTCTTCTTGTGACAAAACTAAAAATTGCTCTGTGTCTTTATCAGCAAAATAAAATTTTCTTCCTAATTCATTTGAATCAATATAAACAAATAAAACTGGTCTTTTTTCTTTATCCTCTCTATTGTATACCCTATTTATAACACATTTATTAAAGTTTAAATTTTTATTAGCAAATAAAACATCACGAATAATGGTTATGCTCGAATTTTGACATGTTGCAAACTCAGGACAAACTTGTTGAAGAAGTTCAAATTGTTTATTAATATTTTCTTCTGGTTGACTTTCATAAAAGGTATCTATTTGTTTTGATTTTTCTAGAAGACTTGTTATAGGAAATTTACCATCTTCATTTGTTAAACCAACACTTAAAAATAATTTTCTTAAACTTTGTTCATCTAAACCTACAGTTGCATCTTGCAACTGTTCATCGTTTTTATGACAATTATGGTCTTTACCTTCAATATCAATGTCGCTTTTTCTCGCTTGTTCATAATTTATACAAAAATTATTAGGTTTCCCATTAAATCTGTGCTGTGTTAGATTCCAAGTTGGATCTAAAATAGTATTTCCTTTAACTACTTCTCCATTTGCAAGAGGAAGTTCAATATCTTTAACTTTTAAAAAAGTATGCGAACGAGTTTCTACAAATTCACTCTCTATTCCTACTTTATTGAGTATATAGTGTTCTAGATTTGATATTCCATTACAAACTCCATAACCTGAGCTAATTATCTTCCATAAAGCTCTAGCATCTGAAGGATTAAATACTTCTGTATCAAAATCAGGAGTATAGCTTATTTTTTTACCTATTGCATTATCTATTATTGCCAGCTTTTGAGCTTTTGAATATTCAGAATTTAAACTGCTAAGTAGAGATGATATCCATTCTTCAGCTTCTTTGTATTCTTTAGCATTTGAATGACAAGGTGTGGAATTATTATTTAAAGTATTAATAATATCCGAATTGGGACAAATATCACAAAGTTTTATAAGTTTTACTTTTTCTTCTTCTGTAAGTTCTTCAGGGGTTATACTTATTAAATTATCTAGTCCACGGTAATCTTCTAAATTCCTTTTAAAATCCAAAATAATCTTTCCAATATATTCTTCTGTTTGTATGCTAAGTGCAGTTTTATATTCTTCTGGAAAATTAGTTGTATCTATACTTTGTTTAACATCTGTTTTTAAAGTGGCTAATATTTCTCTTTTTTCATTTAATGTTAAGTTAGCATTTTCTAAGTTGGCTATAAATTCTTTTTGTTGTTCAGCACTTAAATTGCGTGTTATTTCATAAGGTAAAATGTTATTTTCAATAAAAAAAGTTTTATGTTTTGCTAAGAAATTATTTAAATTTTCAATATCTAATGTTTTTAATATATCTATAATTTCAAATTTTTTTAAGTCATTTGATTTTAATAATGTATTTAATTTGTGAGCATCACTACAAGTATTTAATATACTAATTTTTTGATAACTTTCTATTTGATATAGTTCTATTGCCTTATCTTTAACTTGATCAATGGATAAATTTTTTATTAATTCAGTAACCTGAAAATCATTTAATTGTAATTTGTTTTTAATTAAGTCTACATCCATTAATAATTTTGACTTTGCTTCATCAGTTAAGCTTGAAATAATAGTATTTATATCATAATTAGAAAGTTGATGTTTTTTTATAAAATCTTGATTATATAAAAATTGTTGTTTTCCAGTATCGTTCATCTTTTCAACAATATCAACTATTTGATAGGTTTCAAAATCATTTACAATATTATCATCATTAATAATTTGTAAAATAATATGTTCATTTGATATAAGACTAACTATGCCACATTTTATGTTGTTATTGAATTTTCTAAAGTGTGGATAATCAAATAGTTTCAATTTTTCCTCGTCACTCAAAAAATCATTAACTAGGTCAAATAGATCTTTTACAGTGAGATTATATTTATTTAAAGTTTCGGCATTTGCAAATATGCTTAATTTATTATCAGTTTGTTCTAATAATGTTCTTAAATCTTGAGAGTCCATTATACCTCCTCATTTGTATTTTAAGATTTTATATATTATATAATAACATATTTCCATAAAAATTTGAATGTTTTTCTGATTTTTATTAGAAATTTAGAATTTAGAATATATAGATTTTTTTGATGTAAATAATAAGACCTTAGTTGTGTAGACTAACCTCAATATATAGTATATATCAAGGCTTTTTATAAGTCATTTATTTTGACACATTTAAAACTGTTCTTTGATTTTTAATTCTAGAATCCTTGAAAATATTAAATTCTTATTTTAGATATAAAAGCATTAAAAAACGATAAAACATTGATATACCAATGTTTTATCGTTTTTCTTTTGGAGCGAACGTCGTAGTTATCTACAACTTTTTTCTCTCATAACGATTGATACAAATATCAATCAGTTTACTAAAGT
>CAKPGD010000003.1 GCA_934154515.1 uncultured Clostridia bacterium | reverse complement strand
TAACTGGTGAACAATAGTGCCAACCATTTCAAGATGGGCAAGCTCCTCAGTACCTATATCATTTAAAATTGCTTTTGCATTTTGATCTGGCATGCCAAATCTTTGTGATAAATATCTTAAAGAAGCAGCAAGTTCACCATCTGGTCCACCATATTGAGATATTATAAATTTAGCAAGTTTAGGATTTGGACATTTTATATTAATTGGGTATTGTAATACTTTATTATAAGTCCACATTAAAAATTCCCCCTTTCCCAAGGCCATGGTTCTTCAAGCCATCTCCATTTATTACATGGAAAATATATATTAAGAGGTCCATAAACCTTTTGATATTTATCTTTCAATTCACGAAGCTCTGTACAATATTCTCTATGAAGACAAAGAGCTTTTTCATCATCTACATGGGTATCTAAATATTCTGCAAGCTCTACACAAGCGAAATCTAGAGAGCGAATTCGTTGAATCATTTCTTCACGAGTAGCTTCTTTTTCAGGGATTGTTTCTTTTTCACCAATATTAGTAAATTCATAACAGTACATAGGAATGCTTGAACCCATCATATTTTTTTCATAACAACAATTACAACTTGCATTATTTCCAGAAAAACCAGCAGACATTGTCATTGCATTTGGATAATCAGTATTTTCTACTATCATATTGC
Source organism: uncultured Clostridia bacterium (assembly GCA_934154515.1). Classification (GTDB taxonomy): domain Bacteria; phylum Bacillota; class Clostridia; order TANB77; family CAG-508; genus UMGS1663. Next base: position 40,710 of record CAKPGD010000003.1, on the reverse strand, counting down.
TATTATTATTCATCATGCAACCGTTATTACAATTACAGTTACAATTTCTATTTTCGTTTTCTAACATTCGTTACACCCCTCTCCAATAGTATTCATTGCTTTTATAAAAGCATTTTCTTCTACAGATTGACATGGAACATATGGACTAACTAGTTCAGGGAAGATAGTTCCCATTTTTAGACCAACGCATGGAGTAAAAGTCTTATCCATATATTGAATAGGAACGTAACTTTGTGCTAGTACAGGATTTTGAGGGAAGACAGAATCTTCTTGTTCAAAACCACAATCACATGAATTGTCATTTTTTTTAGAATAGTAGTCAGCTGTAACGCCATAGTTGTTACAAACAGATTCAATTATGTTACTGTCATAATTTTTTTGCTGACAACATTTTCTATATCTACGATTATACATTTTTATTCCTCCTTTTGATATTTTATATTACATAATATGAAAAATATAATTTAAAAGTGAATAAAGTGCAGAAAAATTGCATAAAATGTCGAAAGTTATGTAAATTATTTTTGCGAAAGATATGGACTTATTAAGTAAAATGTTGTATAATATTAAAATATAAAAGGAGGGAGATTGTTGTCTAATATAAGAGAAAGCTATAAGCAAGAAAAAGATGCAGTAAAAGAAGCATATATAAGGCAAATGGGCTTAAGAGAAAATAAAGAATATGAACAATGGACAGATGAAATAGCAGTAGATATAATAAAAAAATTTATTAACCAATATCCAGATGTAAAAATTGAAATTCCTAAGCTAAGAGTAAAATCTCCAAAAAGCTTACTAGGGAAAATTAAAAATTTACAAATAGAAAGATTATCAAAAATATATACAGTAGCAGGAGCTTTATCTAGAGAAGATAAAGTAAGTTTATATAAGTTATTGGAAGAAAGAATTTATGAAAGTGAAGAACTAGATACTGAAAAGGTATTAAAAGAAATAACTAATATAATATATGGTGATATAAAACCAGAAGATATACAAAGAATAGAAAAAACAATAATGGTAGATGGCATAAGCAAAAGTACAAAAACAGCATTGCTTAGAATATTAACTATAAAAATGCTAAATGATGGTAATTTTTCAATAGAAGAAATGAAAACAACTATGTGGGACATAGAAAGTAAATATGGAAGTGTAGCAGCACAAAGAAGCGGAAATGTAGAAGATGATATATTAGGATATGCAAGTATAAGAAAAATAAGAAAAGATAGAGAAATAATAGAAAGACTTTCAGATGATGCAAAATTTTTAAAAGCAAATGATTTAAGAGGAATGAAAATAGTAGTAGTGGATGTTCCAGATGATTTAAAAACAGATAATGAAGAAATAAAAAGAATATTAGAAAAAAGAAAAAATATAAATAGTAAAGGAGAAAGAGCTCAATACACACATCAAATAATAGTAGAAATTGGAAAAGAATTCTTTAAAAAAATAGAACAAAATAAAGAATTTCTAGAAGAAAATCATATGCAAGTAATAAGAGGTTCAAACAAACATAAAAAGAAAGCAAATGGATATGAAGCAGAACACATAAAATTTATAAATACAGAACATCCAGAATTTACTTTAGAAATGCAATTTAAATCTGAATATGTAGAAAACATTTGTAAAGGAGAAGGAAAAGCTTCTCACGAAAACAGACCAGGAAAAGCAAGAATACTACCAGAATGCAAAGACAATAAAGAAATGGTACAAAAACTAAAATATATGGTACCAGAATATGAAACATTTAATATACAAAAAGACAAAAATATATTAATACAAAAACAAACTCTGGTTAGAAATGTAATGTGTTACTTTCAAGAACAAATAGATGTTGAAAGCAAAGAATATGAAAGAATATTAAATGCATTAGAAAGTGAGCAAGAAAGAATAATCTAAAATAATGTATATAAAAGCAAAATTACAGTAAAAGTACTTCATAAAATAGCAAGAATTATCTTGCTATTTTTGTTTTGATGTAGTAAAATGTAGAAAAAACATATTGGAAGAAGGTATATATGTATACAATAGAAGAATATGATATAGAAAAAACAAAAGTATTAAAATATGCACTATATAAAAAAAGAACAGAAAGAGAAATAAAAACAAAATTCAGAAGCATTATAGAAGAAAATATGTTAGAAGACATTATAGAAGAACTTAAAGAAAATGGCTATATTGGAGATAAAATGTATTTAGAAAGAGCGGTTAACGAATACATAGCATTAAAAAACTTATCTTTAAAAGAACTAAAATACAAACTTTCATCAAAAGGAATCAGTTCTAGTTTAATAGAAGACTATATTTCTAAAAATAGAGATGAACTAGAAGAATACGAAAGAAAATCTGCAGAAAACATAGCAATAAAAAAATCAGTTAATATGGATGAAACAGAAATAAGAACATATTTAATGAAAAAAGGGTATATAGAAGAAAATATAAGACAAGCTATTGAAAATTTAGAAGAATAAGAGGAGAAAAAATGCAAAGAGTACTTACAATGCAAACAAATAAATATGCTATAAAAATAGAAAACTTCGAAGGACCACTAGATTTGTTATGTCACTTAATAGATAAAAACAAAATGAATATATATGACGTAAACTTAAGTGAAATAACAGATCAATATATAGATTATATAAATCAAATGGAAGAAATGAACCTAGAAGTAACTAGTGAATTTGTAATTATGGCATCAACATTATTATATTTAAAATCTAAAAACTTACTTCCAACAGAAGGTGAGGACGAAAAAGAGCTAACAGAGGAAGAACTATTACAAAGAATTATAGAATACAAAAAGTATAAAGAAATATCTAAAAAGTTAAAAGAAAAATACTTAGAAAATTCTAAAAGAAGTTTTAGAATTCAAGAAGAAATAGAATTACCAAAACAAAAAATAGAAAAAGAATATAAAATGGACGTAATAGTGGAAATATATAAAAACGTAATAGAAAAGCAAAGTATGAGGCTAAATGCTAATGCAAAAAATATAGAAAAAATAGCAATAACGGATACATACACGGTTGCAAGTAAAGTAAAAGAAATGTTTAGAGAATTACTAAAAAGACCAAAATTTGTATTCAATAAATTATATAAAGTATCAGAAGCAAATAAACAAGAAGTAGTAACAGCATTTACAGGTCTTTTAGAATTATCTAGAAGAAGTAAAGTGACAACAACACAAGAAGAATTATTTGGAGATATAGTAGTAGAAAAAGCAAAAAGAAGAGCATAGAAATAATATAGTAGATACAATAAAATACAATGCAGTGCAATAAAATTGCAAAGTATAAAAAAGAAAAAATTGGAAAAACTAATATCAATAACCTAAAATGTAAGGAGTGGTTATTATGATATTAGTTTTTATTTTGCTTGGCATATTAATACTGTTGTCTATTATAGCACTAGTATTAATATTATCTACTATAAAAATAAGAATAGAAAATTTAGAAATAAAAAACTTTAAATTAGAAAAAAGTAAACTTAATAAGCAAAAATTTAAAATATTATTTCAAATATATTTTTTAGGAAAAATAAAGATATTATCCATAAATTTAAATAGTCCAAAAATTAAAAAAATATATTCTAATCAAAATCTAAAAAATATAGACTTTAAAGAAATAAGTAAAAAGATACCATTAAATAAAGAAAATATAAAAATAATAAAAGACTTAAAAATAAAATTAGAAAATTTCAATTTTAGTGTAAAAATAGGAACAGAGGATGCAATTTTAACCTCATATATAGTTGCAATAATTGCAAGTGTAATAGGAATAATACTCCCATATCTAGTAGATAAAAATTATAAAAAAGACTGTAAATACAAAATAAATCCAATATATAACATAAATATATTAAACTTACATTTAAATAGTATAATTAGCGTAAAAATAGTACATATTATATGTGTAATATGTAATTTGGTAAAAATAAGTAAATTAAAAAATAAGGAGAGTGAAAAAAATGGAAGAACAACATCCAATAGAAGGGCTTATGCTTACAGCCATGAATTCAATTAGAGATATGGTGGACGTAAACACAATTATAGGAGAGCCAATAGAAACTTCTAATAATATTATTATAATTCCAATTTCAAAAGTAGGATTCGGTTTTGCTTCAGGAGGAAGTGAATTTAGCACAGAAACTATTAATGAATACAATAAAAGAGACAAAGACGAGCAAATAAATTATAGGTTACCATTCGGTGGAGGAAGCGGAGCAGGAGTTAGTATAACGCCAGTTGCATTTTTAGTAATACAAGGAAATTGTGTAAAACTACTACCAGTCTCACATAGTTCTACACTAGACAAGCTATTAGACTATGTACCAGATTTAATGGATAAGGCTAATAACATATTAAATAAACAAATGAACAATAAAAAAGAAGAAAAACAAAATGAAGAAAATAGGAAAGAAAGAATAAGAAGGGAAGAAAAAGAAAGAGCACCACAAGTATATGAAGAAGAAAATACAAATATAATAATGCCAAACACAAACAAATTTCAACCTAAAAAGGCTAAGCCTGCAAAATATGAATTTGAGTACGATGAGACAGATGAGGATAATTAAAAAAATATAAAGCGGAAGAATTAGAAATCTTCCGCTTTAATCTTGGAATGATGAAAATTGCAAAGGAAAAGAAAAAATGCAAAAAATAGCAAAAGATAAATTTTTAAAGAAAACCTTATTGACTTAATAAATATTTAATAGTAAAATGGGTGTAAAAATGAGTAGTGACTTAGTTACATAATTTAATATTTAGAGAAAAATGGACAAAATAAAATGAATAAATATGAACTAAAAGTGCAAAATAAAACAAAAGAGGGAGAGAAAAAGAAATGTACAAAAATAAAAGTAAACTAAAAGAATCAAAGGCTATAACATTAATAGCTTTAGTAATAACAATAGTAGTGTTAATAATACTAGCAGGAGTAGCAATTAATTTAACATTAAGTCAAAATGGAATATTTAATAAAGCAAGTGAAGGAAAAGACAAGTATGAAATAGCAGCAATAAAAGAAAGAGTAGAATTGGAATTAACAGCACTTAGAATGGAAAATATAGAAAAAGAATCACTAACAATAGAAGAAATATTAACAAAATTAAAAGAAAAGAAAGTATTTGATAGCATAGATGTACAAAAAAATGTAGGAGTTATAGAAGAATATGAAGTTACACTAAAAAGTAATGAAAAAGGAGAAATAGAAGTAGAAAAGATAGGAAAAGTAGAAGAAAAAACAGAAATAAAACTAGACCTACAAAATACAGAATATACAGGAGATACTAACTATTTAACAAAAAATGAAGATGGAAGTATAACAATTTCAGCACCATCTGGATGGGATGTAAAATGGGTTTATATAAACGATATAGATTTTTCAAAGTATAGTAAAATATCAATAACATATAGTTATGTAGCAGGGTATGACTGGGCTTTATATTTACACACGGTTGAGGATGAAGCTAAAGATTATTCAACAGTAGTTATAAGGGAATCTAATAAGTATGAAAGTTTAGAAAAGACTACAACTATATGTGATATACCAAAAAATAAAAATTATAGTAGATTAGCTTTGGTTTCAAGCTCACTAAATGCCAAATTAACTATATACGATATAACTTTAATAAAATAGAATAAAAAACAAAAAGTGGAAACAAATTGTAGTTCGTTTCTGCTTTTTTTGGTGTGCAAAAGTCACACCTTTTAACTTAATTTATATATTCAATACAACAATTTTATAGAAATACCATATAAATAGGTACACAAATATAAAAAAATATGTTATAATCTAAATACTTAAAAATAAAGAAAAAAATAAGTATTAAAACATAACTAGGAGGAAACAAACAATGAGTTTTTTTGATAAATTAAAAGAAGGATTAAGCAAAACAAAAACATCATTTGATGAGAAAATGAACAATGTATTTAGCACATTTAGAAAGGTAGACGAAGAACTATTAGAAGAGCTAGAAGAAGCTTTAATAATGTCAGACGTAGGAACACAAACAACTTCAGAAATAATACAAAAATTAAGAGATAAAGTTAAAAAAGAAAATATACAAGAAGTAGAACAAGTAAAAAGAGCTTTAAAAGATGTTATAAAAGAAATATTAGACAAAGAAGATGCAAGTTTAAAACTAGAAACAAATCCAGCAGTGATATTAGTAGTTGGAGTAAATGGAGTTGGAAAAACTACATCAATAGGAAAAATTGCAAATAATTTAAGAAAAAGCGGAAAGAAAGTAGTAGTAGCAGCAGCGGATACATTTAGAGCGGCAGCAGTAGAACAACTAGAAATATGGGCAAACAGAGCAGGATGTGACATAGTAAAGAGAGAAGAAGGAACAGACCCAGCTTCAGTAGTATTTGATGCAATAAAAATAACAAAAGAGAAAAATGCAGATGTATTAATATGTGATACAGCGGGAAGACTTCATAATAAAAAATATTTAATGGACGAACTATTAAAGATAAAAAAAGTAATAGACAAAGAATTACCAGATGCATCAAAAGAAGTACTTATGGTATTAGATGCAACAACAGGACAAAATGCAATTGCACAAGTAAAAGCATTTAAAGAAACAGTAGATATTACAGGGTTAGTACTTACTAAATTAGATGGAACAGCAAAAGGTGGAGTTGCAATAGGAATTGTAGAAGAAAATAACATACCAATTAAATTTATAGGAGTTGGAGAACAAATAGATGATATGGAAGTCTTTGATTCAGAAGACTTTGTAAATGCACTTATATAAATATCTGAAGCTAAAAATAAAAGAGAAGGAATGATAAGTAGGAATGAAAAAAGAAGAAAATCAAACTACTCAAAAGATAGAACAACCAAAGGTAGAAACCAAAGAAATTGAAAAAATATCAGAAGAAAATGTAGCAAAAGATACAAAAAATAAAGCAAAAAATGTAACAAAAAAACAAGTAACAAGTAATAAAAAAAGATTTATAGCAGTGCTTACTTTTTCATTGGTAGCAGTGATTGTAGCATATGTTTTATTTAGAGGTAGCTATTTAGAAATGCTAGAAATAGGAGAAAATTATATATCTGTTTATTGGCAAAACATAAAATATACATCAATAGCACTAGTAATTAATTTTGCTTTTATTTATTTTGCTATTTACTATACAAATGTAAGGATAAAAAAAGGCTTAAAAGAATTTTTTGATAAAGAAAATAAAAAGATGCCAAAAATATTAAATAAATCAGTAGCATTTATAGGGGCAACATTGGTTAGTGCAGTATCTTCAAGCATAATATTAAACAAGGCGATGTTATGTTTTAATATGGCACAATTTGGAGTAACTGACCCTGTATTTGGAATTGATATAGGATTCTTTGTATTCATAGAACCATTTATAAAATTAATATTATGGTATCTAATAATAGTAGTTTTAGCATTGTTAATATATAAAACATTATACTATATAATTACATTGAATGTATTTTTAAATGGAGTAGAAAGAAAAGATATAAAAAATAGCAAATTTGTAAAACAAATAACGACATCAGTTATGATACTTGGAATTCTTATGGGTTGTTTAATTTTACTAACATCTTTTAATATAGAAACAGAAAAATTTATGACATTAAAAAATGATAGTACAACATACTCTCTATATGGAGCAGGATTTGTAGATGTTAAAATAAAAGTCTGGGGTTATAGAATAGCAGCAATTGTAGTAATAATGTCAGTATATATTGGAATTAAATATTTTAAACAAGGAAATAGAAGAAAATTAATAGGAGCAATATTAACAGTTCCAACGTATTTAGTAGTTTTATTTATAGTAATGGCAGGTGTTCAGTCTGTATATGTTAATGCAAACGAGTATGATAAGGAAAAAGGATATATAGAAGCTAATATAAATGCCACAAAAGAAGCTTATGGCATAAAAATAGATGAAAATTCTTTAAACGAGACAGAGACAATAACAGTATCTGAAGTATCTAAATATAAAAATGTTTTAAACAACATAGCAATAGTAGACAGTGATTTAGTATTAAAAGATTTAAATAATGGACAAACAGCTAAAGGGTATTATTCATATAGAACTACTCAAATAGGAAAATATTCAATAGATGGAAAGGAAACTTTAGTATATATTTCACCAAGAGAAATAGTAAATAATACTCAAACTTACGATAGTAAAACATATGAACATACACATGGATATGGTGCAATTGTAACAAGTGCAACTACAACAAAGGAAAATGGAAACTTAGACAATATTCAAAAAGAGTTTGACAATTCAGATGAGAAAATAGCAATAGCAGAACCACGTATTTATTATGGAATAGAAACAAACGACACAGTAGTAACAAAAAATACAGTAAGCCAAGAGTTTGACTATCCAGTATTAGATTCAAGCACAGCTGAAAATAAAGAGAACGAATATAATGGAAAATCTGGTTTAAGTTTAAACTTTATAGATAGAATAATTCTTGCAATAAAAGAAGGAGACTTAAAACTTGCATTTTCAGGAAATGTAACAAATGAAAGTAAAATATTAATTAATAGAAATATTATAAAAAGAGCAGAAGTAGTTATGCCATATTTAAAATATGATACAGAGCCATATATGGTAGTAACAGAAGATGGAAAATTAGTATGGGTATTAGATGCTTATACAATATCAAACAATTATCCATATTCACAAACAACTGTGCTACAAGAAACACAAACAACAAAACTAGAACTTAATTATATTAGAAATTCAGTAAAAGTTTTAATAGATGCATATGATGGTACAATAAAATTTTATATAACAGATAGAACAGACCCAATAGCAATGGCATATTACAATATATATCAAGATTTATTTGAAAACATAGACGAAAAAATACCAACAGATATAAGTAGTCATTTTGTATATCCAAAATACTTGTACAACATACAAGCAGACATAATAACAAGATATCACAATATACAACCAGACGTGTTATATAGAGAGGATGATGTGTGGGATATAGCCACAAATAATACTGGAAAAATTTCAACAAAAGCAGGAACTCAAATGAAACCTTATTATACAACAATAAAAACAACAGATAGTGACAAAGAAGAATTAGGATTAATACTTCCATATACACCATATGGTAAGCAAAATTTAATATCTTATATATCTGGAGTTTGTGATAATGATGGTAATGCAAAATTAAAAATATATAAGTATCAGGCAAATAGCAGTGTTTTAGGACCAATGCAGTTAGATACACAAATAGAAGAAGATGAAACAATACAAAAAGAAATAGCAACACTAAATGTTACAGGAACAAAAATAACTAAAAATATGATAGTAGTTCCACTAGATAACAATTTATTGTATGTAGAACCGATTTATACACAATATATAAACGAAAAAAATTCGTTACCAACACTTAAAAAAGTAGTAGTAGCTTCAGGAACAAAAGTAGCGATAGGAAACAATTTGAAAGAAGCATTATCAAATTTAGTTTCTAAATATGCAGTAAACTTAGAAATAGAAAATACAGATACAATAGAAGATATGATAAATACAATAATAAAAGCAAATAGAAATTTAACTACATCAAATGAAAGCAACGATTGGGAAATGATAGGAAAAGATGTAAAAAAATTACAAGGATTAATAAATAAATTAGAAACACTAGTAGAAGAAGAAAATGAAAAGAAAGTAAATGAACAAATAAATAGTACAAATACAAATGCAAAAACAACAAACACAATAAACGATAAAACTAATAGTATTGATTTTTAATTAATGTAATTATATAATGTTGCATATAAATTAACAAAGGAGATTTTAATATATGAATTTAGCAAATAAACTAACAATATTTAGAATAATATTAGTTCCAATAATGATAATAATACCATTTTTAGGAATACAAGGAGAATTAGCAGGAGTTACAATTACATGCATAGTATTAGATTTAATATTTATAGTTGCATCAATAACAGATAAATTAGATGGATATATAGCTCGTTCAAGAAATCAAATTACTAATTTTGGAAAATTTTTAGATCCAATTGCAGACAAAGTGTTAGTAGTAACAGCAATGATAATGTTAGTAGAAATGGGAAGACTTCCATCTTGGATACCTTCAATTGTAGTATTTAGAGAATTTATAGTTTCTGGATACAGACTAATTGCAGTACAAAGTAAAGGTGAAGTTATTGCAGCAAGTATATGGGGAAAACTAAAAACTGTAACTCAAATGATAGCAATAATATTAGCTTTTATAGACGTAAATGCTTATGGTGATTTTGTAAGAGGTGGACTAACAGGAGTAAGTTTAGGATTAAATATAGTAACAACTGTATTGATGACAATATCTGTTATAGCAACGATATTCTCAGGTTGGGATTATATAAAAAATGGAAAATATTTATTTAAAGATAAATAAAATATAAAGGTAGCGGAAAAACTGCAAAAATAGCTAAAAATAATTGACATAAAATTCCAAAAATGCTATAATATAAACAGCGATAAGGAGTAGACAATTTTCACTACAAGTGGAGGAAAATGTTATGAAAAAACAAAGAATCAGCTATGAAGAAGCAGTACAAATTTTTACCAAAAACGAAGGGCGTAAAAAAGTACGGTGCCAGGTAAGTGAAAGAGATGATGATTTTACTTATGTGAGAAATCTCAAAGACTTGCAAGACAAAAAAAGACTGGAAGAGCAGGGCATACAAAAATGCAAACTGTTTTCAGAAGTTGAAGAGCTTCCAAAAGGAGCTATCCAGATACCAGAATATGATCAGGCAATTAAACTGATTGTAGAAGGTGTAAAAATTTTTTGTCAGCAACAAGGAGAAGAGAAAGAAATAGTCACAACTGGGCAATTGTATGAAGTAGTAAGAAAAGAAAAAGCAGAAGGTGGGGAGCCACTATTGTACTGGCGTGAAAATCACGAATAAGAAGAAGAGAACTTGTAAATTTGTTAATATAACAGTTTGCAGGTTCTCTTTTGTTTCATGAAAAATATAGATTTAGAAGAATATATTCAGCAAAATAAAAATATAGCTTGTTTAAGTTATATTTTTTTGATATACTAGGAAAAGAAATTTCAGAAAGGAGAAATTCTACATGATAGCAGAAATAATAATAAACAATAACTCTAAAGAATTAAATAGAACTTTTGATTACAACATTCCAAAAGAGTTAGAAGAAAAAGTAAAAATAGGTAGTAGGGTTTTAATTCCTTTTGGTAATATGAAAAAATTAGAAGATGGATTTGTAATAGGTTTTAAAGAAACAAGTAATTACAAATTAAAAGACATATCAAAAATATGTGATGAAAATATATTAAATAAGCAAAAAGTAGAACTTGCAAAATGGATGTCAAAAAGATATTTTGGAAATCTTTCAGAGGCAATAAAATTAATGCTTCCAGCAGGAACTTTAAAAAAAGATATAGAAGAAATAGAATTTGAAATAGAAACGGGAAAATTAAAATCTGAAAAGCAAATAAGACTATTAAGATTTTTAATAGATAATGGAGAAACATATATATCAGACCTAGAAGCTTTTACAGAAGTATCTAAAGCAATAATGAAAACACTAGAAAAAAATGGATACATAGAAATATATGAAAAGCAAATAGAAAGAAATCCATTTATAAACAAAGAAATAAAAAGAGATAAAAAATTAAACTTAACAGAAGAACAACAAGAGGCTTATAACAAAATAGAAGAAGCAATAGAAGATCAAATGGATTCAGAATTCTTAATATTTGGAGTAACAGGTTCAGGAAAAACAGAAATATATTTACAACTAATAGAAAAAGTATATAATGAAAATAAATCAAGTATAGTATTAGTGCCAGAAATATCACTAACACCTCAAATGGTAAATAGATTTATAGCAAGATTTGGACAAGATAAAATAGCAGTACTTCATAGTAAATTATCAGTAGGAGAAAGATATGATGAGTGGTATAGAATAAAAAACGGAAAAGCAAAGATAGTAATAGGTGCACGTTCAGCGATTTTTGCACCAGTAGAAGATTTAGGATTAATAATAATAGACGAAGAACATGATAGCTCATACAAATCAGAAGGTGGACTAAGATATGATGCAAAAGAAGTGGCAAAAATGCTTTCAAGACAAAATTCTTGCCCATTAGTATTAGGAAGCGCAACGCCAGAAATGAAAAGCTATTATAAGGCACTAAAGGGAGATATAGAGTTAATAGAATTAACCAAAAGAGCTGGCAATGCTAATATACCAGAAGTCGAAATAATAGACTTAAGAGAAGAATTAACAAAAGGAAATCGTTCTATGATAAGCACAAAACTTCATGAAGAGATAGAAGAAAATCTAAAAAATAAGCATCAAACAATATTATTCTTAAATAGAAGAGGTTATTCAACATTTGTAATGTGCAGAGACTGCGGTTATACTGTTAAATGTAAAAATTGTGACATAACAATGACATACCATTTGAAACAAAATAAATTAAAATGCCATTACTGTGGCTATGAAGAAACAAAAGTAGAAATATGTCCAGAATGCGGAAGTAAAAATATAAGATATTTTGGAACCGGAACTCAAAAGCTAGAAGAAGAAATACATAAATTATTCCCAAATGCTTCAACAATAAGAATGGATATAGATACTGTAACAAAGAAAAATTCACATGAAGAGATTTTAAACAAATTCAAAGAAGAAAATATAGACATACTAATAGGAACTCAAATGATAGTAAAAGGACATCACTTTCCAAATGTAACATTAGTAGGAGTAATAGCAGCAGATAGTTCACTAAATATAGAAGATTATAGAGCAAATGAAAGAACATTTCAAATATTAACACAAGTAGCAGGAAGAGCAGGAAGAGAAAAATTACCGGGAAATGTAATAATTCAAACATATAATCCAGATAGCATAGCAATAGAAAATGCAGCAAAGCAAGATTACAAGAGTTTTTATGATATAGAAGTAGCATTAAGAAAACAGTTGAAATATCCGCCATTTTGCGATATAATAGTAATTGGAGTAAATAGCTCAAGCAAGGCACAAGTAGCCAATATAACATCAAAACTTCATAAATATTTAAAAAATAGGATAATAAACGAAAAAATAGGATTATTACTATATAGTCCTGTACCAGCACCAATAGATAAAATAAAAAATAAATATAGATGGAGAATAATTATAAAATGTATATATAATGAGCAAATAAACAAACTAGTACAAGATGCATTAGAAGAAGGTTACAAAGAAACTAAAAACACGGATACACGAATTGTAGTAGACTTAAACCCTAATAATATGATGTAATAAAAAATAACAAAATGATATGATAAAATGATGCAATAAAACGATGTAATAAAAATGAAAAAGGAGGCAATAAAATGGCAATAAGAGAAATAAGATTAGAGGGAGACGAAATATTAAAAAAGACTTCAAGAGAAGTACAAATATTTGACGATAAATTAGATGAACTTTTAAACGATATGATAGAAACTATGCATAAATATAATGGCGTAGGACTAGCCGCAGTTCAAGTAGGAATATTAAAAAGAGCAATAGTAATAGATTTATATGATGACAAAGGACCAATAAAACTTGTAAACCCAGTAATAGTAAAAGAAAAAGGTGTACAAGAAGTAGAAGAAGGTTGCTTAAGCTTTCCTAATAAATATGCTCAATTAGAAAGACCAGCAGAAGTTGTAGTAGAAGGCTTTGATGAAAAAGGAAAAAAAGTAAAGATAAAAGCAAAAGAACTATTGGCTCAAGCTTTATGCCATGAAATAGACCACTTAAATGGTATAGTGTTCACAGATAAAATGATACCAGGAACACTTGAATATGTAAAACCAGAAAAATAAGGAGAGTTGTAAATGAAAATTTTGTTTATGGGAACACCAGATTTTGCTGAAACAAGTTTAAAAGCATTAAACGAAGCAAAGTATAATATAATAGGAGTTATAACAAATCCGGATAGACCAAAGGGAAGAGGAATGAAAATGATAGCTTCCCCAGTAAAAGAATATGCAGTAGCAAACAATATGGAAGTATATCAACCAGAAAAAATAAAAAATAACAACGAAATATTAGAAAAAATAAAAAGTTTAGAACCAGACTTAATAGTAGTTGTAGCCTATGGAAAAATCCTTCCAAAAGAAATTTTAGAAATACCAAAATATGGATGTATAAATGTACATGCGTCACTTCTTCCAAAATACAGAGGAGCAGCACCAATACAATGGGCAGTTTTAAATGGAGAAAAAGTAACAGGTGTTACAACAATGTATATGGATGTAGGAATGGATACAGGAGATATAATATTAAAAGAAGAAACAAACATAGGAAAAGAAGAAACAACAGGTGAATTATGGGACAGATTATCTGTAATTGGAGGAAAACTTTTAATAGAAACAGTAAAACAAATAGAAGCAGGAACAGTAAAAAGACAAAAACAAGGAGAAGATTTTACAATGGCTCCAATGCTTAATAAGGACATGGCAAAAATAAACTGGGAAAATAAAACAGCAAACGAAATACACAACTTAGTAAGAGGATTAAATCCAATAATGGGAGCATATACATTTTTAAATAACAAAAAAATAAAATTCTGGAAAGTTAAAGTAATAAAAGAGAGAGAACTAATAAAACTATTTCCAGAATTAGAAAGTTATTCATATAAATTAAAAGAATTAATGGCAGGAACAATACTATTTTCTTCAGACAAAATTGGTTTATTTATAAAAGCAAATGATGGAATAATAAAAGTAGAAGAAATTCAAGGAGAAAATGCTAAAAAAATGCCAGTAGGAGATTTCTTAAGAGGAAATGAAATAATGGCAGGAGAAATATTTGAATAAGATACAAAAATAATAAGAGAGCAACAAAAAAATGTTGGAGTGATTATATAAATAACCACTTCAACATTTTTTGTTTCATTAAAATATTAAATATATATTTCTTCTTTGTTTTAATTAGATTATGGAATTTAAATGATTCTGTCGTTGTCGTAAATTGAATAATCGTCACAAACAAGTAAAGATTTATCAATTAACTTGCAACCAATCTCCGCGTGATTTGCTAATAAAGTACATCGATTTAAACTGCAATCTCCATTTATAAAAATTTCTTTTGCAGAAACACCTAAGGAATAACTGTTCCCAAGGACATATATATCTTCTGAGGCGATTATGTATTTAGATTCATTATCCTCCCCAATAAGAAAATTTCGACAGGAAACATTTTGACAATAAATGTCTTTTCCAACGGAAATATCTCCACTAGATACAATGTCTTGTGTAAGAAACATATTGAAGTCAACAGAGATGTCACTGTGTACAGCTTCAATTCTGTGAGAAGAAAAAAGTGTAGCACAGGAAATGCTGCCATTAGTAATACTACAACATTCGTCAAAAGACAAACGTTTAGAAACTTGTAAACGTCCATTTGTAATTACACTTCTGCCTAAAATGGTAAGGTCACCAGAAACAGTAATATCGCCATTTTTTACAAGGACTTTTCCTTTAACCGTAACATTGCCATCATGGAAAAAGTCACCACCATCCAAAATTAAATCTTCTAAAACAATGTTTTGAACAAGATCTCGCATTTGCAATAATCCTCCTATAATATAAAAAACAATTTTAAGTTACATAAATAAGTATATCATAAAAATGAATAAAAAACAATACATAAAAAGAAACCTAAAACAATATCTGAATCAACAAAAAAACCTAAAAAGAGTCCTTAAAATAATAGCTAAAACAGAACTTAGAAAATTACACAAAAAATTCACACAAAAATTAGATATTTTTTTGCTAAAAGTGTTGTAAAAAATCCAAGATATTGGTATACTTATAATATCGAAAGAAATGTATAAGACATACAAAAGAATACAAAATATTTAGGAGGTATAAGTTATGGAAGAAGAAAAGAAAGAAGAAGTAAAAGAAGTAGAAGTTGGTACAGACAACAACGAAATAAAAATAGCTGATGATGTTGTAGCAGTTATAGCTGGTATTGCAGTATCAGAAGTACCAGGAGTTGCCGAAATGGCTGGTGGATTTGCTGGTGGAATTTCAGAAGTATTAAGTGGAAAGAAAAACCTAGCAAAGGGAATTAAAGTAGAAGTTGGAGAAAAATCAACAAAAATAGATGTTAACATTATAGTAGAATATGGTGTTAGAATTCCAGATGTAGCATTTGAAATTCAAAACAGAGTAAAAAAATCAGTAGAAACAATGACTGGACTAACAGTAGAAGAAGTAAATGTACATGTACAAGGTGTTAGCACAGAAACAACAGAAGAAAAAGAAGAAACAACAGAAGAATAATAAAGTAAGGTACGTCTAAGTACGTACCTTTTATAATATGGAGGTAACTTATGAAAATTTTAGATAAAATAGGAATGACAGTATTTTCAGTATTAATGCTATTAATATCAGTAATAACATGTTTACTAATATTTGGATGGCTTAATGTAGAAAATGTATATATAGTTCTAAAACTAGCATTAAATGATGCAGTAACATCAAATATAATCTTAGCATTAGCAGTAGTATTCATATTACTTGCAATAAAATGTATATTCTTCTCAACAGAAGAGAAAAAAATAAACGGAATAAAAGATGGAATATTACTAAAAAACGATGATGGAGAATTAGTAATATCAAAATCTACATTAGAAGAATTAGCAAACAGTGTAGCAAGAGGATTTGACAGTGCACAAAATGTAGAAAGCAAAATAGTTTTAGACGAAGAAAAAAGAATAATAGTATATGTAACACTTAGCGTAAAAGAAGATGCAGCAATAAAGGAATTATCTACAAACTTACAAAATAAAATTAAGAGTGCAATAAAGAAAACATCAGACTTAGAAGTTAAAGAAGTTAATATAAGTGTAAAAAATCTAAAAACAGAAGATAAACAAAAAGAAGATTAAACCTTGGAGGTATAGTTATGGAAGAAATAAAAAACTTTTTAATAAAATATAGAGGAGCTATAATAGGTGGAATAGTTGGAATATTAATATTATTAACAAGACTATACGAATTAATGATAGGAATAATAGTAATAGTTCTAGGAATCTACATTGGAAACTATATACAAATAAATAAAGAAACAGTAAAAGAAAAACTTAGAAAATTAATAGATAAAATGTAAGGAGAATAAGATGAATAGAAGCGAACTAAGAGAAAATACTTTTAAACTAGTTTATAGCAATGAAATACAAAAAGACTTTAATAAAGAACAAATAGAAGTATTTTTTGAAGGAAATGACATAAGAAAAGAAAAAGAAATAGAAACTATAAAAAATTCTTTTGAAGGAATAAATAAAAATATAGAAGAAATAAACGATATAATTTCAAAAAATCTAAAAGAAAAATGGACAATAGAGAGAGTTTCTAAAATAGACCTTTCTATATTAAAACTTGCAATATATGAATTACTTTATACAGAAACACCATATAAAGTAGTAATAAACGAAGCTGTAGAACTTGCTAAAAAATATGGAGATGATTATTCAAAATCATTTATAAATGGAATACTTGCAAGCGTTGTTAAAGAGAAAAATATTTCAGAAGAAAATTAGGAGAAAATTATGCAATACAATGCAATAAGTGTAACAGAATTAAATACATATGTAAAAGAAAAATTTGAACAAGACGAATTCCTAAACAATGTGCTAGTAAAAGGAGAAATATCAAACTTCAAACATCATTATACAGGTCATATGTATTTTACGTTAAAAGACGAAAATTCATTAATAAAATGTGTAATGTTTAAAGGATATACATTAAATTTAAATTTCATTCCAAAAGATGGAATGAAAGTAATGATATTAGGAACAGTATCTGTTTTTGAAAGAGACGGAGTTTATCAAATATATGCTAAAGCAATGAAGGCAGATGGAATAGGAGACTTACATGCCGAATATGAAAAACTAAAAGCAAAACTAGAGCAAGAAGGATTATT
Organism: uncultured Clostridia bacterium; assembly: GCA_934154515.1. Classification (GTDB taxonomy): domain Bacteria; phylum Bacillota; class Clostridia; order TANB77; family CAG-508; genus UMGS1663. Next base: position 22,766 of record CAKPGD010000003.1, on the reverse strand, counting down.
TGATATCAAACACAAAAAGAAAATACCATTTATGCCAAAAAGCATAGGAGTGTTAACCTCTAACACGGGAGCCGTTATAAGAGATATAATAAATGTATCAACAAGAAGAAATCCAAATGTATATATAAAATTATTGCCAGTACCAGTTCAAGGACCAGGAGCAGCAGAAAAAATTGCAAAAGCAATAGAAATAATGAATGAACAAAATTTAGCAGATGTAATAATAGTGGCAAGAGGTGGAGGTTCATTAGAAGATTTATGGCCATTTAACGAAGAAATAGTAGCAAGAGCGATATATAATTCAGATTTACCTGTAATATCGGCAGTAGGGCATGAAACAGACTTTACAATAGCAGATTTTGTAGCAGATTTAAGAGCACCAACACCATCTGCAGCAGCAGAATTAGCAGTACCAAGAATAGAAGATATACAAGAAAAATTGGACTTATATGAAAATAGATTTAAAAATTCATTATTAAAAAAGGTAGAATTAATGAAACTTCGCTATGAAAAATGCATAACATCAAAGGCATTTGCAGAACCAATACAAAAAATAAACGAAAGCAAAATAGCAATAGAAAAACTAATAAAAAATATGCAATTTGTAATAACAAATAAAGTAAAAGATGAAAAATCTAAAATGATAAAAAACATTGCAAAACTAGATGCACTAAGTCCTTTAAAAACGCTAACAAGAGGATACACAATTACAGAAAAAGAAGGAAAAATAGTAAAAAGTGCTAAAGAATTAAAACAAGGGGATAAAATAAAATTAACATTTTCAGATGGAAATAACAATGCACAAATAATATAAAATCATAAAAGTAAAACACAATATTAAAATATTAAAATAAATGTTATTTTACAGAAAATGAGATTAGGAGGCATAAAAATGAGCAAAAAAACATGGATAATTATAATTGTTATAATAGTAATTGCAGGAGTTGCGTGTGGTATATATGCAGAAAAAACACAAAAAAATAAAAATGAAAACAAAAACAATACAAATACGGTAAAAGAAAATATTCAAGAAAATATAGTTGCAAATGTCGAAGAAAATAAAGAAGTAAACACCGTAGAAAATACAATAGAAAACACAGAAACAGAAAATACTACAAACGAAAACAAATCAAATGAAAATTCAGAAACTTTTACAGAAGAGCCAAAAACAGAGCAAGAAAAAGTAATACAAATAGTAAAAAAAGACTATGGAACAACTTCAAATACAAAAATTAATGTAGAAGGAATGCAAAGCGATGGAGAATATGTAGTAGTAGTAAGAGATGTAACAACTACAGAAGCATTAGCATATTATTTTGTAAATGCATCTGATGGGACTTTTACAAAAAGAGAAATGAATAATTAATAAAATCTTACAAATATACTAGAATATGCCAAAACAAATTAATAATAGGCATGATTAAAGGAGATAATAAAAGCATGGAAGAAATTAACTTTGAAAAAGCTATGGAAGATTTAGAAAAAATAGCAGGAGAATTAGAAAAAGGAGATTTAAGCTTAGAAGAATCATTAAATAAATTCGAAGAAGGAATGCAACTTTCTAAAAAGTGCAACGAAATAATAGAAAATGCAGAGAAAAAAATAACAATATTATTAGACGAAAATGGAAAATTAAAAGAAGAAAACTTTATTCCAGAAGAATAAAAGAATACGGATGTTTTTTAATAAGGGGAAAATAAAAAATGATAGAATTTTACACAAATTATAGATACATAATTATACCGATTTTAACTTGGCTAGGTATACAAACATTTAAAGTAATATGGGACTTAGTCGTAGACCATAAATTTAACTTTAAAAGAATATTAGGAGCAGGAGGAATGCCAAGTTCACATTCTGCAGTAGTAGTATCATTAACAACAATGATAGGAAAAGATATTGGAGTTGCATCTCCAATATTTGCAGTAGCAGCAATATTTTCAGCAGTAGTAATGTATGATGCTGCGGGAGTAAGAAGAGCAGCAGGAAAACAAGCAGAACTACTAAACAAAATAGTAGACACGCCAGGACTTACAGGAGTTCAGGTGTCAGAAAAATTAGTAGAAGTATTAGGACATACTCCAACACAAGTAATAGTAGGAGCTATTATAGGAATAGTTGTGGGATTAATATTTTAATAAAACTATAAGAAAATAGTAAATGTGAAAAACGTTAAACAATTAAATAGTAGATGATAAAATAAAAAATAAATACAAAATAAGTAAAATATAAATTAAAAATATAGACTTATTTTGTATTTTTTTATTTGTAACAAATTTGTAATGTAAAAGTAAATAATTAGTAATACAAAAATGCATATTTAATGTTATAATATAAAAACAGTTCATTTAGAAAAGGTGAAATTATGGATGAGAAAATAATAAAAAACGAAGAGAGAGAAGAAACAAAAAACGTAGAAGAAATTGAGCAAACAGAAGGAAAAGAAAAAGTAGAAAACGTAGAAATAGAGAACGTAGAAAAAATTGAAATAGTTGAAAAAAATAAAAATGACGAAGAAAACAAAGAATCAAGAAAAATAGAAAAAGTAAAAGAAGTTGAGAAAGTACAAAAAACGTGTAAAGAACAATTTGATGAAATATTAGAAAAAATAAAAAAAATGTCAGAAGCAATAGAATTGCACGATAATGTAAAAGAAGCTGTATCAAAAGAAGAAGTGGATTATAATTATTTAAAATACATCGAAAATTCTTTAGAAGACAAGCTATTTTGTGATGCAAAAATAAAAGGAATATTACCAAAAGTTTTACTAGAAGTGGTATGTCCAGACTTAAAAAATATAGAAAACTTTGATGTTTCAAAATTAGAAATAGAAGACATAGGTTTACACTTTGAAGAACAAGAAAATTACATAGATAAAATATGCGTATATGATGGAAAATTAATATCAGTATTTGGAATTAGTGAACTACAACCAGAAAAAGTTATAAAATACGAATCAAGAAAATTCACAAGAGTCGATATGATAGAAGCAGTGCAAGCACAATACCAAGAAGGACAAACAGTACAGTTATACCAATATGACGAATATTATATAGGAATAGAATCAGAAAGAATAAAGGTATTTTCAGAAAGAAAAATAACAGCACTTGTAAAAATAGAAGAAACAGTATTTGATAAAATAAAAACAAAACTATTTAACTTCTTTAAGAAAAAGAAAAGATGCTATCCAAAACTAGAACTAGTATATGATAGTAATCCAAACAGAATAAAAGACATAGAACATACAAGCAAATTTGATGCTAAATCAAGAATGAAAATATTATTAAACAAAGAAAGAGAAGTAGCAAGAAATACTGCTATGTAAGCAAAGAAAAAGAGAAAAAACGAGAAGCAAGCGCTTCTCGTTTTTGAGGTTAAAATGTTACATAGTGCCTAAGTTTTAGGAGCATTCCTCGTACCTACTATGCGAAGTAGGGGTTGCAAACTCCAAAAACACAAGTTTACCATTAGAAATGGAGTAAGTTTTAGACGTACAGTCCTCAGAAAAATGAACATCAATTGCATTGCCACTGTTATCATAATCCACAGTGACTTGAGGGTGTTCATTTAAGAAGGAATCTAAATCATCCCCAATCCGAACGGCATTTTTTAGAGCATTTCCCATAAAATTATACCTCCTATATTTATGACGTAACAAGATAATATCATAAAATATTATAAAAATCAATAACCTAAGATAGTAAAAAAATAATATTTAAATCCTAAAAAAAGCAATAAATGCTTGAAAAGTGTAAAAAAATGTCGTATAATAAAAAATACAAAACACATACAAGGAGGCATTAGCATATGCAGTTTGAAACGTTCAAAGCTCGGAGAATAACTCTAAGAGAGACAAATGAAGAGGACTTCGAAGAGTATCGCAAACAATTACGTGGATATCATGCAACTAAAGAAAACAAGGTAAACGTAATTGAGAATAACGAAGATTATCTTTACATCGTCATCGAGACAGAAGATGGCAGAACCGTTGGACTAATCCAAGTTAGCAAAATAAGCGAAACAGCAGCAGAAGTAAAAGCTTCTATTCCTAATTTCGCATGGAAGGAGAGATATGGCAATGAAGCAATTCATCAATTAATGAAATGCTTTAAAGAAAGAAAAACATTCGAGAGAGTGTATCTCAATAGAAACAATGAGATAACAAGCAGCTATATGCGGGAGAGGCAAGAAAGGTTTGAAAAAACTAACTGCATAGAAATAATAACGGCTGTAGGATTAGAAAAAAAAGAACAAAGTGCATAAGCAAAATGGCACACCACTCCAAATTTGGAGTGGTGTGTTTTCAAGGGGGTGAGATTTTTATAATAAATTTGACAAAAGTACTTGAAAAAAAATAAAAATATATGTAAAATGTTAGTGTAATCAAAAGACAAAGGGAGGTATAACAATGACACCATTAATTAATTTTACACAACCATTTACTGTTTTTATAGCTTTAGTACTATTTGTACTAGTATTAATTCTAGGAAAAGAAACTAAAAAAAGTGCAATTCCAGCAATAATGTTAGCAATATTTTTAACAATTATAGCAGGTCATGCTGTAGAATTTACAATTACAGATAAGGCATTAGTAGAAATACAAAACACAATTGCAAGATGTATAACAGTTGATTTTGTATTCATATTAATATCATTCTTCTCATACTTATGGATAGACGACATAGAAACCAAAGAAAAGAAGAAAAAAAGCATAGACAACAGTTTAGATTGGTTTTGGTCAAAAGTATAATATAATATAATGAAATATAAGCATTAAAATATATGGATTTATATTTTAATGCTTTAATTTTAGAAAAAATAGGAGGAATAAATATGGCAGGAAAACATTCAGCAAACAAGAATTCATCAGAAGAAAGCAAAAGAAAAACAGAAAAACAAATAAACAATAATGAACAAAAATATACAGCAAAAAATACTAAAAAAAATAAAAAGAAACATACTGTACTAAAAGTAATAGGAATAATAGTACTAATATTATTGATTGTAATTGCAGGAATTGGAGTTGGAGGATACTCTTATGTTGTAAATAAATTAAACAAAATGCAACAAGTAAATATAAATGTAGATGAACTAAATGTTAATGAAGAATTAACAGGTTATAGAAACATAGCATTATTTGGTGTAGATAGTAGAGACAGCAATTTAGGAAGAGGAAACAGAAGTGACTGTATAATAATTGCAAGTATAAATGAAAAAACAAAAGATGTAAAATTAATATCAGTATATCGTGATACATATGTAGAAATAGAAGGACATGGACTAGATAAAATAACACATGCATATTCATATGGAGAAGCACCACTTGCAATAAAAACATTAAACACTAACTTAGATTTAAACATTACAGAATTTATAACAGTAAACTTTGACTTGGTAGCAGAAGCAGTAAATGCATTAGGTGGAGTTGAAATCGAAATTACAGAAGCTGAATTAAAATATATAAATGAATATATAGATGGAACATCAGATAATACAGGAATAACTTCTAAACATATAACAAGAACTGGAAAACAAACATTAGATGGAGTTCAGGCTGTGGCATACTCTAGAATAAGATATACTGCAGGAGGAGATTACAAAAGAACAGAACGTATGAGAGACGTATTAGAAGCAATGCTTAAAAAACTAAAAACAAAAAGTGTAGGGGAAATAAATAATTTACTAGATGAAATATTACCAAAGGTATACACAAATATCTCAGCATCAAGTATAATAGCAATGATACCAGATGTTCTAAAATATAATATAACAGATAGTATAGGATGGCCATATAATACAAAAGGAATAACTTTAGATAGATGGTATGGTGTACCAATAACATTAGAAAGCAATGTAAAACAATTACATCAAGAAGCTTTTGAAGAAACAGATTATGAAGTTCCACAAGATATAAAAAATATAAGCAATAAAATTGTATCAAGAACAGGATATAAAGAATAATAGGTTAATAAAATAAAAAAAGATAAACAGTAAACAAACAGTAGAAAATACACAGTTTCGTTACTGTTTGTTTTTTATGTATAATAATTACTAATAACCTCCAAATTCGACAATAATATCCAAAAATAACTTGACTATTATGTCCCATTGTTATAAAATAAATGCGATACACAATTAAATATAAAGGGTATGAAAAATAAAAAAAGATAAAACAAATAAAAGGGAAAAGAGTGAAATAAATGTATGATTTAATAAAAAGAATTACTGATGTATTAGCTAGTATAGTTGGTTTAATCATATTAATTCCTTTAACAATAATAATATGGATAGCAAATTTATTAGTAAAAGACAATGGACCAGTATTTTTTGTTCAAGATAGAATAGGAAAAGATGGAAAGAAATTCAAATTATATAAATACAGATCAATGGTAGTGAATGCAGATGACAAATTAGCAAAGTATTTAGCAGAAAATGAAGAAGCAAGAGAAGAATATAAAAAATATAAAAAACTAAAAGAAGATCCAAGAATAACATCAATAGGCAGATTTATTAGAAAAACAAGTATAGATGAATTTCCACAATTTATAAATGTTTTCAAAGGAGAAATGAGTTTAGTAGGACCTAGACCATATTTGCCAAGAGAGTTAGAAGATATGGGAGAAAATTATAATGAAATAATAAAAGTAAAACCAGGGCTAACTGGACTATGGCAAGTAAATGGTAGAAGTGAAACTACATTTGAAGAAAGAATGCAAATAGATAAAGGTTATATTGCAACAAGATCTATTATATTAGATATAAAAATAATAATTAGAACATTTTTAAAAGTATTCAGAAAAGAAGGAGCTAAGTAATTGAAAATAAAAATGACTTATGTGTATTAATAATGGCTGGAGGAAAAGAAACTAGATTTTGACCAAAATCAACAGAAGAAAAGCCAAAGCAATTTTTAAATCTAATATGAAATAAAACAATGATACAACTAACAGTAGAAAGATCATTTAAATTAGTACCTATTGAAAAAATATTTATAATAACAGGTAAAATGTATAAAAAACAGGATATGGATATATAAAGTGCTTAGAAAAGAAATATAAGGAAGTAGTAAAAGTAGAAAAAATTATTGAAAAACCAGATATAAATACAGCAAAAAAATATATACAAGAAGGAAATTACTTATGGAATGCTGGAATGTTTATATTTAATATTAATAATAAGAAAAGGGGAAAAACATGAAAATAGCAATAGTGCATGATTGGCTTACTAATATGGGAGGAGCAGAACAAGTAGTAATAAACTTCAAAAGAGTATATCCTGAAGCTCCAATATATACAACATTCTATAATCCTGAAAAGTTGGATAAAGAATTACAAAATATAGATGTAAGGACAAGTTATTTACAAAAGAAAAAGATGGTTACAAATCATAAAAAATATTTTCCACGAATGCCAATGGCATTTGAAAAATTTAATTTAAATGAATACGAAGTAATATTAAGTAGTTCATCTTCATGTGCAAAAGGAGTACTAACAAAACCAGGAAGTGTACACATTTGTTATTGCCATACTCCAATGAGATATGCATGGGAAAAAAGAGATGAATATACACAAGGAATGGGAAAATTAAAGAAAAAATTAGTAGAAATATTACTACACTATATGAGAATATGGGATTTAGCTTCAAGCAGTAGAGTAGACTATTTTATAGCTAATTCTACAGAAGTGCAAAAAAGAATAAAAAAACACTATAAAAGAGATTCTATTGTTATAAATCCACCTGTAAGATGTAACTTATTTGACATATCAGAAACTGATGGAGACTACTATTTTGTACTTTCAAGGCTAGTAGGGTATAAAAGATTTGATTTGGCTGTACAAGCATGCAAAGAACTTGGAAAGAAATTAGTAGTAGCAGGTGATGGACCAGAAAGGGAAAAACTAGAAAGAATAGCTGGAAAAGATGAAAATATAATTTTTTTAGGAAGACAGCCAGATGATGTTGTAAAAAAATATATGTCAGAATGCAAGGCTTTATTATTCCCAGGTGAGGAAGATTTTGGAATAGTACCAGTCGAAGCACAAGCATGCGGAAGACCAGTAATTGCATATGGAAAAGGTGGAGTATTAGATTCTGTAATAGATGGAAAGACGGGAGTATTCTTTAAAGAACAAACAGCAGAAAGCTTAAAAGATGCAATTACTAAATTTGAAAGTATGAAGTTTGATAAACAAGAAATAAGAAAACACGCATTAGAGTTTGATGAAAGTGTATTTCAAGAGAAAATAAGAAAGTTTGTAGAAGAAAAGATAGAGGAGAATAAGTAAAATCTATGAAGGAACAAACTATATATATAAATGGAAGATTTTTAACTCAAAAAATTACAGGAGTGCAAAGATATGCTATTGAAGTAGTAAAACAATTAGACAAAGAAAAAAACATAAAAATTGTACTTTTATGTCCAAATGATGAAATACAAAATAAAATAGAACTAGATAATATAGAAATAAGAAAAATTGGAAAATTAAAAGGACAAGCATGGGAACAAATATCTTTGCCATTTTATATTATTAAACATGGAAGAGGAAAACTTTTAAGTCTTTGCAATTTAGCACCAATATTATATCCAGGGTATGTAACTATTCATGATATTGGATTTAAAACACACGGAGAACACTTAAATGCTAAATTTAGAACTTGGTATAAGCTAGTAACAAAATTAAATATAAAAAGATATAAACACATATTTACTGTAAGTAACTTTTCTAAAAACGAAATTATAGAAAATTACAAAATAAAGCCAGAAAGAATTACAGTTACATATAACTCAGCGGAACACTTAAAAAATATAAAACCAGATGAAAGCATTTTGAAAAGATTAAATTTAGAAAACAGAGATTTTTATTTTTCACTTGGAAGTAGAAGTCCTCATAAAAATCATAAATATATAGAAAATTTAGCTAAAAATAATGTTAAAGAAATATTTGTTGTAACAGGGAAAAACAATAAAGTATTTGAAAGTGAAAAAGAAGAAAATATAAATAATATGATTTATACAGGATATCTTTCAGATGAAGAAATAGTAGCATTATACAAGAATTGTAAAGCTTTCATTTTTCCATCTTTATATGAAGGATTTGGAATACCTCCATTAGAGGCAATTACGATGGGGTGCAAAAATATACTTGTTTCTGATATAGAGGTATTTAGAGAAATTTATGGAGAAAGTGTAAATTATATAGACGTAAAAAATCCAACCTATAAAGAGATTTATGAAATAACAGAAAAAGAAGAAATTAATGTACAAAAATATAAGTGGAAGGATGTAGAACAGAAAATATTAAATAATATAAAATAAAAAGGAAAGATCTAAAATGAAAATAGAAATAATAGGTTATTTTATTATTCCACTTGGACTTATACTTGCTTGCTTTAAAAATAAATATTTAATGTATGCAACATTAATATTTATAGGTTTCACAGGGACAAGTATAGTCACAGTAGGAAATTTATCTATTCAGCCAGCATACTATTTAAGTTTTATATTTATAATAAAACAAATAATAGATATATTAAAAAATAAAAGAAAAATAAATGCAAATAAATATATTGTAATATTTATGATAATTTGTGTATGTTCAATTATTATGCCTAGAATAGTTGAAAATATGAATATTCAAATAATTAATCAAGATGGAAAAACTACAAATGCAGTATTTACAAGTCACAATATAACTCAATTGATGTATTTAATGTACTGCTTTATATTCTACAATGCAATGACTGATTATCTAAAACAGAATACTCAAGAGATAAAAAATACAATAAAATATATGATTATAGGAGTAGTTGTTGTAGCTGTGTTAGGATTGTATCAAGAATTAGCTTATATATTTAATTTGCCATTTGATGCGATCTTTAGAAGTAATGTTAACGGAAATGTACAACCATATGGAAGTTTTGTAAGAATATATAGTACGACTATAGAACCATCAATGCTTGCATATTACCTGGTAGCAATGTTAGCACTAATAATATCAATTCCAGAAGAAAATATAAAACACAAATATTTAATTATAGCATTAATATTATTAGTAGGTTTCGGAAGTACATCTAGCACATTTCTATTAGGATTAGTAACGACAGCAATAATATTAATATTTAATGTAATTACTGAAAAAAATAAAGCAAACAAAGAAAGAAATAAAAATATATTAAAAAGGTCATTAATAGTTCTATTAATTGGATTTATATGCCTAGCGGTTATATATATAATAAATTCGGATATTGTAACAAATATATTTACTGGATTAATACAAAAAATTACAAGAAGCAATTTATCAGGGCAAGAAAGATCTTCGGCTTTTATAAATCATTTAATTATAGGTTTACAGTTTCCAATATTAGGGATTGGATTTGGTACAGTAAGAAGTAAAGATTTATTAAGTACTTGGATATGTAATATAGGAATACTAGGAACAGGAATATTTATATATTATTTAATTGATTTAATAAAAAAATTAAGAAAAAATAAATCCAATATTGCATATGGAGTAGCAAACTTTATAATAGTTGTATTTATATGTGCATTTGTTTCTGTACCAGAACCATATAACTTGTTTATTTGGTTTATGCTAGCAATGGGAGAAAGTTTAGCAAGTAGCATGAAAGATAAGGAAGAAAATGAAAATATTAATAGTTAATGAAAAGTTAATTCAAGGTGGTACAGAAATATATTGCTTGAATTTAAAAGAAATATTAGAAAAAGATAAAAAAAATGAAGTATATCTATTAACTTTTGATGATAATTTTGAAAAAAATATATTGAATATTAAAAACAAAGAAAACATATTAAATGTAAAATTAAATAGCAAGCTTGGAAAAATAAATAAATTGTTATTCAATCCATTTTTATATAAAAAAATAAAAAAAGAAATAGATAAAGTCAATCCAGATAAAATAGTGCTTAATAACATTTTCTATAGTCCTATTACGCAAATAAAAGCATTGAAAGACTATGAAATTTATCAGTTAGTACATGACTATTCAGTAGTATGTCCAAAGTCGACATGCTTAAAGGATGATATGGGCATTTGTAAAGGATATAAATATCAAAAGTGCAGCAAAGAGTGCCTATACCATTCTTCAAAATGGTCTATATTATTTAAATTGAAACTAACTAAAAGAATGGAAAAAATAAGAAAAAAATATGTAAAAAAATTTATTTCTCCAAGTGAAAAACTAAATGAATATTTAAAAGACTATGACTACAATAGTGTGAGTTTAAATAATCCAATTAGAACTATTAATGTTCAAAAATCAGAAAAGAAAAACAATGCAGTAAAAAAATTTATTTATGTAGGAGCAATAAATGAAAACAAAGGAATATTTAGATTTCTAAAAGCTTTCAATAAATTTTCAACTGATAAAAATGTAATTTTAGAAATACTTGGAAAGCCAAGTTCTAAAGAGGATGAATTGAAACTAGAAGAGTTAACCAAAAACAATAAAAAAATAGTGAATTATGGATTTGTGAAAAATGAAGAAGCATTATCAAAAATAGAAAGAGCTCATTATATGGTGGTTCCATCACTATGGATGGAAAACTATCCTACGACTGTCTTAGAGGCTATGATGATGGAAACTATAGTAATTGCCTCTAATAGAGGAGGCATACCAGAAATGCTAGATGATAATAGAGGATTTTTGTTTGATATTATGGATGATAAAAGTATATTAAAAGAATTGCAAAAGGTATACTCTTTAAATGAAGTAGAATATAGCAATATAGTAGAAAATGGAAGAAAATATATTGAAGATAATAATTCTTTTGAAAAGTATTCTAAAAAAATAAATTTAATATTGAATCAGTAAATGGAGGAAAAATGAAAATATTATTTGCAATAGATACGTTAGGAAAAGGTGGAGCAGAAAGAGTAATAACAAATTTGGCTAATTATTTTATAAAAGATAGTGAAAATGAAGTTTCTATATTGACACTTAGAAACGTTAATATAGCATATGAACTAAATGATAAGATTAGAGTTATAAATACTGAAAATAGTAAGAAAAATAAAATTAGTAGAGAAATAAAATGTATCTCAAGCATAAAAAAAGTTATATTAGAAAATAATCCAGACATTATAGTATCATTTCTTCCAGCAATGACGTATAGACTAATGATTGCAAATTATAAATGTCATAAAAAGGTTATTATATCTGTAAGAAATGATCCAAAAGTTGAGTATAGGAACATAATAAAAAAGCTACTTATAAAGATATTGTATGCAAAAGCCAATGGATTTGTTTTTCAAACAGAAGAAGCAAAAGAATATTTTTCAAAAGAAATACAAAGTAAAGCCACGATAATTCCAAACCCAATAAATGAAAAATTTATGGGGGAGCCTTTTGAAGGTAAAAGGAAAAAGGAAATTGTATCTGTTGGCCGATTAGAAAAACAAAAAAATCACGAATTATTAATAAAAGCATTTTCAAAAATTTCAAATGAATATAAAGACTTTAAATTAGTCATATATGGAGAAGGAAAAGAAAGAGAAAATTTGGAAAAACTTATAAGTCAATTAAATATGAAAAATAGAATTTTTTTACCCGGAAAAACTGACAATATAAAGGAAAAAATATACGATACATCTTTATTTGTACTTTCATCAGACTATGAAGGAATGCCAAATGCATTAATGGAAGCTATGGCTTTAGGGTTACCGGTTATTTCAACAGATTGCCCATGTGGAGGACCGAAATTTTTAATTGAAAATAAGAAAAATGGAATATTAGTTCCAGTAAATGACGAAAAAAAACTAAAAGAAGAGATTGAAAATGTGCTAAAAGATAAAGAACTTGCAAGAGAACTCTCAAGTAATGCAAATAAGATTTGCATAGAATTGAATCCAATAGAGATAAACAAAAAATGGGAAAAATATATAAAAGAAAGACAGGAAAAATAATGATTAAAAAGTTATATACATATTTAAGGCATCCACAATATTTTTTATTGTGGTTAGATATAAAAGGAATAGTAAGGTTACCTGATGATCTGTATTTGAAAATTTTTTATAAGAAAAAGATAGGGAAAAAATTAAATCTAAAAAATCCACAAACATTTAATGAAAAAATGCAATGGCTAAAATTAAATGACAGAAAAGAAATATATACTACAATGGTGGATAAATATGATGTAAAAAAATATGTTGCCAATATAATAGGAGAAGAATACATTATACCAACAATTGGAGTATATGATAATTTTGATAATATTAATTTTGATGAATTACCTAACAAGTTTGTTATAAAATGCACACATGACTCTGGAGGGGTAGTAGTTTGCAAAGACAAGTCTACATTTAATATTGAGATAGCAAGAAAGAAAATAAATGATTGCTTAAAAAATAATTTTTATTACTTAGGGAGAGAATGGCCATATAAAAATGTAAAACCACGAATAATAATAGAAAAATTTTTGGAAGATGAAAAAAATGAAGACTTAATAGATTATAAAATAATGTGTTTTAATGGAAAAGCACAATGCTCTTTCTTATGCTTAAATAGAAGAAGTAAAGAAGGTTTAAATGTTGACTTTTACGACTTAAATTGGAACAAGATGCCATTTGAAAGACATTATAAACAATCAAATATTGTTATGGAAAAACCAGAAAACTATGACTTGATGATAGAACTAGCAGAAAAATTGGCAAAAAACATTCCTTTTGTGAGAGTAGATTTTTATGATATAAAAGGGAAAGTATATTTTGGAGAATTAACCTTTTATCCAGGAAGTGGGATGGAAGAGTTTAATCCTGAAGAGTGGGATAAAAAATTAGGAGATTTATTAGTCTTATGATACGGAGGAGTATATGAAAATAGCTATAATATTACCAGGATTAGCACTGGGTGGAGCAGAAAGAGTAGCAGTATCTCTATCAAATTGGATTGCGAAAAATAAAAAAGAAGATGAAATTTATTTTATAAATATGGGTGAAGATACAGGAAATTTTGAATTTGACTCAAAAGTAAAAGTATATCACAAAAATTATAATACAAAGGACATAAAAGGTTTTAAGCCAATAGTATTGTTAAAAAAATTTAACTTGAAATCAAATTACGTATATTCCACACTAGAGAAAATAAAACCAGATGTAATTTTTGAAATGTTATATGTCCCACTTATATTTTTAAGAAAATATAAAAGGAAAAATAAAAATGTGGTGATAATAGGATCTGAAAGAGCAAATCCAGAAGTCAAAAATATGCCATGGATAAAAAGAAAGTTTGCTAAGTTGTGCCCAAAATTCTGCAACGGATATATATTTCAAACTGAAAGAGTAAGAGAAATGTTTAAAAATAGTATAAAAGATAAAAGCACAGTTATTCCAAATGCTGTAAGCAATCCCTACTTAGCAGAACTAAAAAATGAGGAAAGGAAAAAATTTATCTCTAATATGGGAAGACTTGAATACCAAAAGGGACAAGACATTTTAATAAAAGCATTTTATGAGGTACAAAAAAAATATCCAGAATACAATCTAGTAATATATGGAGAAGGTTCAAAAGAGAGAGAATTGCGAGAACTTATAAAAAAACTAAATCTAGAAGATAAGGTAATTATACCAGGGAAGACACCAAAAGCAATTTTAGAGATAAATAAATCAGAGATATTCGTATTCCCTTCAAGATATGAAGGGATGCCAAATGCCCTATTAGAAGCAATGGCATGTGGACTTCCTTGCATAGCAACAGATTGTGTAGCAGGTCCTTCTGAAATTATTAAAGAAGGTGTAAATGGATTCTTAGTTGAAGTAGACAATGTTGAACAGATAGCAGAAAAAATAATCTATTTGATAGAGAATAAAGATAGTGCTAATAAAATGGGGCAAGAAGCTAAAAAAGTATTAGAAGACTATTCAATAGATACTATATTTAATAAATATTACGAATACTTTAACAAAGTACAAAATGAAACAATTAGGAGAAGATAATTGATTTTAAGAAAGGAAAAAAATGAGAAGTAAAGTAGCAATAAAAAATATGGTTATAGCGTTAATAGGACAAGTTATTACAATAATATGTGGTTTTGTTCTTCCAAAACTGATTATTGAAAATTATGGTTCTAGTGTAAATGGATTGATATCTTCAATAGCACAATTCTTGGGATATATAACATTATTAGAATCGGGAATTGGGTCGGTTGTGATGGCAACATTATATAAGCCAATAGCAGAAAAAGACAATAAACAAATTGCAAATATCATAAAAGCATCTGAAAAATTTTTTAGAATCATAGCGGGTGTGTTTATTATATATTTAATTGTATTATGTATATTATATCCAACAGTAATAAATGATGAATTTGATAGTTGGTTTACAATTTCTTTGATACTAATTATCTCAATAAGTACTTTTGCAGAATATTTTCTAGGGATGACATATAAACTATTTTTAAATGCTAATCAAAAAGGCTATGTAGTATCAACAATACAGATAGTAACAACAATTCTAAATGCAATATTTGTGATTGCCCTTGTAAAACTAGGTTGTAGTATACAACTTGTAAAGCTTTTTAGTTCAGCTATTTTTGTACTTAGACCAATATTACAATATGTATATATCAGGAAAAAATATAATATTGATTTAAAAATTGCAGACGATAACTATAAATTAGAAAAAAAATGGGATGGATTTGCTCAACATATTGCTTCTGTAGTACATAGCAATACAGATATAACAATTTTAACAATTTTGTCAACGTTGAAGGAAGTTTCTGTATATTCCATATATTTATTAGTCATAAATGGAGTGAAAAATTTAATATTATCATTGCGCAATGGAATAGATTCTTTTTTTGGAGACGTAATAGCAAAAGAAGAAAATGAATTACTAAATAAAGGCTTTAGAATATATGAATTGTTTTACTTTACATTAATTACAATTATTTTTATTTGTACATTAATATTGATAGTTCCATTTGTACAAGTATATACAAAAGGAATTACTGACATAAATTATTCAAGACCAGTATTTGGATTTTTAATTGTTTTAGCAGAATTTATAGATTGCATTAGGTTGCCCTATGGAACATTAATATATTCTGCAGGTAAGTTTAAAGAAACAAGTAAAGGGGCATGGGTAGAAGCTGGAACAAATATATTACTATCACTGATATTAGTCACTAAATTTGGAATTGTAGGCGTTGCAATTGGAACTTTAGTTGCAATGACAGTAAGAACAATTGAGTTTATTGTATTTACATCAAAAAATATATTAAAAAGAAATTTAAAAGAAAGTATAAAAAGAATAGCAATAATCAGTATCCAAATTGTTATAATGTTTGCTATAAAAATAGTTTGGATAGATAGAATAATAGTAGCAACATATGCTAGTTGGATACTTTTAGCTATAATTACAGGAATAGTAACCGCAACAATAGTAACATTAATGAATGTAATTATATATCATGAAGATTTTAAAGAAGGCATGAACATATTAAAAAAGTGTAAAAGATAAGGAGCAAAAATTTATGGAAGGGAATAGCCAAAAAGAAATATGTATAAATTTTCTTCATCCAATATTATACAGAATTGATAATAAAGAAGAAAAGTTAAACAAAGCAATAGAATTACTAGCAATAAATAAGATGCCGTATAAATTTGTTTGGGGAGAAGATGCATGTGACTACTTATTTATAAGCGAAAGTATATACTATGGAGAGCAAAATAAAGAAACAAGAAAAAAATTTAAAGAGATAATAAAAAAGAGCAATCCTATTTTAATTTTCCATGCAGGAGAATGTATAGAGCCAGATTTCAATGTATTTGATTATGCGGTGGGATTTGATAGAAACTTAAGCTATGATGATAGGTTTTGCAGAATGCCATTTAAACTAAGATTTTACGAAACATATGTGAAAGATATAAATAACATAGATACAATAGAAAGTGCAAAAGAAGAGTTAAAAGAGAAAAAATATTTTTGTAATTTCATGTACTCTAATGGAAGTGCACACCATAAAAGAGATGAATTGTTTTATGATGTTTCAAAGTATAAAAAAGTGTATTCTATAGGAAAACATTTAAAAAACTTTGAAATTTCAAAGAATGAAATAAAAAATTATAATAATTGGATACTAGATAGTATTGAGATGAAAAGCAAATTCAAATTTTCTATAGCATCAGAAAATGCTTGCTACCCAGGATATACATCAGAAAAAATATTCACAAGTATGCAAGCACATACAATTCCTATATATTGGGGAGATCCACTTGTAAAACAAGAATTTAACGAAGAGGCATTTATAAATGTAAATGATTTTAAATCAGAGAACGATCTGATAGATTATATAGAAAAGATTGATAAAGACGATAAATTATGGTGTGAAATGATATCTAAACCTTGGAAAACAAATATACAAATGGAAAAAGAAAAAAATGAAATCAATGAGTACTACAAATTTTTTATGAACATATTTAATCAGGATTTAAATAATGCCAAGAGAGTTGCTGAAGGTTGTCATCCAGAAAGATATAGAAGAGCATTCTATATGTGGAAGGCTAATAAAAGTCTTATTAGGCAATATTTAGGCAAGCTGAAATATATTTTAAAAGAAAGAATTGTAAAAATTCGAAGATAGTTTAAGAGAATATTAAGGAGAATGTATGGGAAACATATCAATAGAAAAATATAATGATGTAAATTATCCGTCAAAAAACGAAATGCTATATCCAAATAAAAATTATATAGAATTACCATTTGAATTTGAAAATTATTCAGAAAATAATAAAATTTTTGAGATGGTAAGAGATGGACTTAAAGATTTAAAAATGGATATAGAAAATTACGGAAAAAAAGAATGGAATCCATTTAAAGAAATTATTAAAGAAGATAATAATGTTCTAATAAAGCCTAATTTGGTAATGCATAAAAATGCAGCTGGATTTGGAGAAGAATGCTTATATACTAGTCCAAGCTTAGTTGCAGCAATAATTCCCTATATATATAAGGCACTAAATGGAAAAGGAAAAATAACTATTGCAGATGCACCAATGCAATCGTGCGACTTTCAAAAATTGATAGAAGATAGTGGATATAAAGAATTAGTACAATATTATAAAAATAAAGGAATAAATATTGAATTAAAAGATTTAAGAGGGTTAATTTCAAAAGAAGAAAATGGAGTTCTAAAGCAAGAAATTTCTTCGGAAAATAGTGGGGGAGTAATAGTTGACTTAGGGAAAAATAGTGAACATGCTAAATTAGATAAAAAACAATTAAGAAAAATAAGAATAACAAACTATAATCCAGATGAATTATTACAACATCACAATATAAATAAGCATGAATATTTTATAGCTAAAGAAGCCCTAGAAGCAGATGTTATTATAGATATGCCAAAGCCAAAAGCTCACAGAAAAGCTGGAGTCACTATAAGTTTAAAGAATTTTGTGGGAATAAATACTAGAAAAGAATATTTGCCACATCATAGATTTGGAGACAAAAAGCATGGCGGAGACGAGTATGAAAAAAATTCATTACTTTTAAAAATAAGTTCAAGATTATTAGATTTAAGAAATATGTTACAGTATAAGAAAATGTAT
Organism: uncultured Clostridia bacterium; assembly: GCA_934154515.1. GTDB lineage: Bacteria > Bacillota > Clostridia > TANB77 > CAG-508 > UMGS1663. The sequence goes on along the minus strand of CAKPGD010000003.1, from coordinate 4,203 downwards.
ATATTAGCTAAAATAATAAATAAAATCTCAAATATATGTGAAAGGGCAGATAAAAAGTTCTTCTCAAAAGAGCAAAATAGAGAAGGCAGTTGGCATGGAAATGATACTATATGGAGAACAATAATAGATATAAATAGAATTATAAAATATGCCGATAAGGAAGGAAAACTATGTGATACACCACAAAGAAAGATTTTTGCAATAGCAGATATGATAATTGTAGGAGAAAAAGAAGGACCATTATTGCCATCACCTAAATATGGTGGGATTATAGCAATGGGAGAAGATTTAGTTTGTTTTGATGAAGTTGTAGCAACAATATTGGGATTGGATATCAATAAAATACCATTATTTCAACATCTAAGAGAAAAAAGAAAGTATCCAATAGTAAAAGAAAATGAACATGCATTAATAGTTTCTAATAGTGAAAAATTAAACAATAAGGCAATCAGCCAAATTACTAAAGAAGAAACAATTAATATAGAACCATCATCTGGTTGGAAAGGATATATAGAAATAGAATAAAGATTATGAATGAAAGGGTAAATCGACAGTCAAATTTAGAACTATTAAGAATAGTGAGTATGATATTGATAATAATACATCATTTCTATGTACATGGAAACATAAATTATCAGTCAGTTTCAATATTCTATCATATTTGAATTCTTGGCAGTAACAATAATATTTTGTGGAGCATGCATATTAGAAATAATTCGACAAAATACATTTGAAAAAGCTTATATGAAAATAATAGATAAAAATTTCAATAAATGGGCAAACAATACTAAAGACTTATATGGAAAAATAAAAAAACATATAAAATTAAATAAGGAGACTAACATATGAAAACATATTTTATAACAGGAGTTGCAGGATTTATAGGCTCAAATCTTGCAAAGAAAATATTAAATGAAGAAAAAGATATAAAAGTAGTTGGAATAGATAATATGAATGACTACTATGATGTAAATATAAAAAAATTTCGTTTAGAAGAGATAAATAGATTTGAAAATTTTACATTTATAGAAGGTAACATTGCTGATAAAGAATTAATAAATAAAATATTTGAAGAATATAAACCTCAAATTGTAGTAAATTTAGCAGCACAAGCAGGAGTAAGATATAGTATTACAAATCCAGATGTTTACATAGAATCAAACATAATTGGCTTCTATAATATACTAGAAGCATGCAGGTACAATCCTGTAGAGCATCTAGTATATGCGTCATCTTCATCAGTGTATGGTTCAAATAAAAAAGTTCCATATTCTACAGAAGATAAAGTGGACAATCCTGTATCTTTATATGCAGCAACAAAAAAATCTAATGAATTATTAGCTCATTCATATTCTAAACTATATAATATTCCTTCAACAGGATTAAGATTCTTTACAGTATATGGACCCGCAGGAAGACCAGATATGGCATATTTTGGATTTACAAATAAATTAATAAAAGGCGAAACAATACAAATATTTAACTATGGAAATTGCAAAAGAGATTTTACATATATAGATGATATAGTAGAGGGAATATGTAGAGTTATAAAAAAGGCTCCTGAAAAGAAAGTAGGGGAAGACGGATTACCAGTTCCACCTTATGCAATTTATAATATTGGAAATAGCCATCCGGAAAACTTATTAGAATTTGTAACTATATTACAAGAAGAATTAGTAAGAGCGAGAGTATTACCGGAAGACTACGATTTTGAGTCACATAAAGAGTTAGTTCCAATGCAACCAGGAGATGTACCAATTACATATGCAGATACGACTCCATTAGAAAGAAATTTTGGGTTTAAGCCAAGTACTTCACTAAGGGAGGGATTAAGAAAATTTGCTGAATGGTATAAAGAATATTATAAAATATAGAATTAAAAGTTATCTTTGGTGGCAGATTAGGACATCTATATTATATGATTAAAAAATAATTAAGCCGAAGTTTGTCGAACGATTTTACGGCTTAAATTAGCCGTAAATATTGACTAATATACATAATACAAGTTATAATATATATGCATTTTAATATATATTATATAAGAAGGAATTGGGTAAAATTTTAAAAGAAGTAGAAATTAAAATTACATAGAATATTTATCAAATAAAATCGTCACACTTTAACAGCGTGGCGATTTTATTTGATATCTATTTTTCAAAATCTTTCAAATCAACAATATTATCCAAATCCTTTTTGAAATGATTATAACCTACATTTTCAGTAAGAGGGGCAGCTGCTTGTGTTGGAACAGCAAGGTTTTCTCTAAATTTTGCTTTTTCATCTATATAAACAACTTTTTTTGCAGTTGCCTTTTCTTTATTTAGGTCTAATACATAACCATACTTATCTAAAATGTATTTTTTTTCGACCTCAGCAATATAGAAAAGGTATTCTTTAGTATCGGTGCAATCATCAGACTTAAAGTCTGTGTTTGCCACAAAATCTCTTAAAAATACAGAGGTATCAGATTCAGATCTTTCTTCTTTATAAGAAAGTTGACCTAAATTTCCCATTCTTGCATATAGAAATGTAAGTATAGTCTTTTTGTCTGGTAAATCAGCAAAGCGTGAATTAATAGCTTGTGCAATGAATGCATCAGATTTTTTTATTTTACTAACATAATGTTCTACACCCATTTGTTGTACTTGTTCATTTACATATGCAAATATGCTTTTATCAAATTTACCATTAAAATCTTTTATTTCGCAATTAGTAAGTGCATTGATAAGAGGTAAAATTCTGTTAGCATTTTCTGCATTTTCAGGGTGCTCAATTTGATAATCTTGCAAACATTCTTGTATTTTTTTCCAAACTCTTTTTTCTTCAATCTTTAAATATACAGAGTATAGGGTACCATCCTCATTTTTTAGTTTTTCCATTTTTTGAGCAATTTTTAAAACTGTTTTCTCATCTAATGTTTCACCACTATTTACAGCTTCTGCATATGCGGCAACAAGAGGGTTTTCATTTTTTTCTTCTTTTGCTTTCATAAAAGATTCTAAACTTTCTTTACAAACATACGCATCTTCTGGAGTGTGAATTGCATTTAATGTGTTTAAACGATTTTGAATTTTTAAAGAGATTTTTTGTATTTGCTCAGGTGATAAATTTGTTAAATCAAGTTTTTGTGGTAATTTTTCAATGTCTTCATAATTAAGAGACATTTCTTCTGGTTCATAATTTTTTATAAAACTTATAGCATTTGAATCTAAGCTTAAAAAGTCATATTTGTCGTTTATAGCATTTATTTTTTCTACTGTTTTTTCCTTTACTTTATTTAAAGTAAGTAAATTATTTGCTGTTGTAAGTGGATTCATTGCAAGTTCTATATCTTTTACTATTTGCTTTATAGGAAATGAACTTGTTTGAGTATGACTACTTTGATTTAAAACTGCAATAGGAATCTCATTATTACCATAAATGAATCTTATATTGTATTCCATATTTTCACCAATTTTTTTAGAAAATACTTTTACAGAAGATTCAATTTCCTCTTTTTTATCACTTTTTTCTTTTACTTCATTTTTTAATAAATCTAAGTTTGTTTGTTTATTATTTACGTTAAATAATCCCATAATATTTGTCCTTTCATATAGTTTATAATTATAATACATCATATATGGAAAATAAACAATAACAGAAATATTACATTTGTTTTACAATTTCAAGAAATATTTATGAAGTAAAAAAATTAGGTATTAAAAAACTATATACACCCCAAAGGCCACACTTTAAATAAGCGTGGCCTTTTTTACTACATTTCTTCAAAGGTTGCTACTGAGACTTCGTAGGCTGTAAGATCCTTTACGGTACTGTTATAATATCTGTAACTATTCTGCCGGATGGTGTTGTTCTGGCAACTGTTTTTTTATAAATTTATCCTTTCCTATAATATGGTCATAAACTACATCAGATGATATAATTCATGTAACCTCTGCAACAGATTAATATTAATAATGTCATAGCTTATTCGAGCTTTTTATATGATTCGTCTGTATTTGCTGAAATACAGTTTTGAGGATTTTTAAAAGATAAATACCAACTCATTCCATTTCTATTTTTCATAATATCTTCATTTCGTTGTTGCAATTCTGCAAAGGTGGTAGGGTAAGGAACGATAATTGGTTCACATGGCACCCAATTTGCAGGAGTCGAACCTTTACTTTCATCTGAGGTTTGTAATGCTTCTATACATCTTAAAAT
>CAKPGD010000002.1 GCA_934154515.1 uncultured Clostridia bacterium | reverse complement strand
TAGAACTAACTAAAAATTGGACAGCAATAGGTCCTTTTTCCGGCAAACTAGATGGAAAAAATCATAAAATAACACAATTAAAATCAAATGTGGGACTTTTTAGCAAAATAGAAAGTAGTGGAAAAGTAAGTAATCTAAGTATAGAAGGAGTAATAACAGCACCAAATAGTAATGCAGGTATACTAGCAGGAACAAGTAATGGCACAATAGAAAATGTATCTACTAGTGGAACTGTAACGAGTAAGGGACAAGTAAATGTATATAATCACGGAGGATTGATTGGAAATGCGATGGGGAAAATTATAAAATGTAGTAGTAGTGCAAATGTTAGTGGATACCAACAAGTCGGAGGATTAGTAGGCAATTTTAATTCAGGAACTATTAATATGTCATATACTACTGGAAATGTTTCTGGATATGCTTGGGTAGGCGGTTTAATAGGAATAAATTATAATTCTTCAACTATAACAGATGTGTATACAACAGGAAGTGTTAAAGGATCAGCATATATAAGTGGGATAATTGGAGGTCATAATAGTGGGGCAATAACAGTAAAAAATGCCTATACTTTATCTAGTATGCAAATGGGAAATGATGCTACTATATATGTATATTATGGAGATAAAAGCATTACAAATGTATATTGGACACCAGAAGCATCTGGAATAAGTAGTGGAAGTGGAACAAAAGTAACTACATTAGAAGAAATGAAACAGCAAGAAACATATAAAGGTTTTGACTTTTCATCTGGTAAGGTATGGAAAATGGAAGAATATCCAAAACTAATATTTTAAAGATAGAATTGAATAATTAAAGAAATATAAAAACTCAGATTTTTTCTGAGTTTTTTTCAAAAATAAAGCAAAAGTACTTGACAAACTTATAAAAATAGTGTAAAGTATAATAGCATTACAAATTAATTTACAAAATAGTCTTTTGCAAATTAAGGAAAGGGTGATAAAGAGTGGAAAAAAACGTTAAAATAAGTATGTTATGCCAAATATATGGTAAGTTATTAACTGAAAAACAGCTTGAGGTATTAACAGACTATTATAACAACGATTTATCACTATCTGAAATTGCAGAAAATAATAATATTACAAGACAAGCTGTGAGAGACATTATAAAGAAGGGGGAAAATAAACTTTTCGAGCTAGAAGAAAAGCTTTTAATTATGGAAAAGATGATGAAGCAAGAAAAAACATTACAAGAAATACTTTGCGAACTAGAAAAGATACAAAACGTATCATCAGATAAAAAAATTGAAAAGATTTTAAATCACGTTAGAAAAGAATTAAATTGTTTAGTTTAAGAGAGGAGTAAACATATGGCATTTGAAGGTCTTTCTGAAAAATTACAAAATATAACAAGAAAAATGAGAGGTAAAGCAAGAATAACAGATTCTGATTTAAAAGAGATGCTTAGAGAAGTAAAACTTGCATTACTAGAAGCAGACGTTAACTATAAAATTGTAAAAGATTTTATAAATACAATTCAAGAGAAAGCCTTAGGTCAAGATGTACTTAAATCTTTAACTCCTGGACAACAAGTAATTAAAATTGTAAAAGATGAATTAGTAGAACTTTTAGGTGGAGAAGAAAGTAAAATTAATTTTACACCAAATCCTCCAACAATAATAATGCTTGTTGGTTTACAAGGTTCTGGTAAAACAACAACAGCCGGAAAACTTGCAAACTTATTAAGAAAACAAGGTAAGAAACCACTTCTTGTAGCATGTGATGTATATAGACCAGCAGCTATAAAACAATTGCAAGTAGTAGGAGCACAATTAAACATTCCTGTATTTGCAAATGAAAATTCAAAAGATGTTGTTCATATAGCAAAACAAGCGAAAGATGTAGCAATAAGTAAATTAAACGATGTAATAATATTGGATACAGCAGGACGTCTTCATATAGATGAAGAACTAATGCAAGAATTAAAAAATGTAAAAGCAAATGTAAAACCACATGAAATACTATTAGTAGTAGATTCAATGACAGGTCAAGATGCAGTAAATGTTGCACAATCATTTAATGAAAATTTAGGAATAGATGGAATTGTGCTTACAAAGTTAGATGGAGACACACGTGGTGGTGCGGCACTATCTGTAAAGAAAATAACAGGTAGACCAATAAAATTTGCAGCAACAGGCGAAAAACTAAGTGATATAGAAGTATTTCATCCAGAAAGAATGGCAGGAAGAATATTAGGAATGGGAGATGTACTTTCTATTATAGAAAAAGCTGAAGAATCATTTGATTTAGAAGAAGCAGAAAAATTAGAAAAACAACTTCGTAAAAAGGAATTTGATTTAGATGATTATTTAGCACAATTAAGACAAGTTAAAAAGATGGGTTCTTTCTCATCACTTCTAAAGATGGTACCAGGAATGGCAAACATTAAAGATTTAAAAGTTGACGACAAAGAATTCGTAAAAATAGAAGCTATGATATGTTCTATGACAAAAGAAGAAAGAAAGAATCCACGTATATTAAATGGAAGTCGTAGACTAAGAATAGCAAAAGGTAGTGGTACTACAGTACAAAAATTAAATCAATTTATGAAAACTTTTGAAATGACTCAAAAAATGATGAAAAAAATGCAAGATGAAAAGAGTGTAAGAAAGCTTATGAAAAGCATAAATCCAAATGATTTAAAGAATTTTAAAATGTAGTATAAAAAAGTTATTAATTTTAAATTATATAAAGTTAGTAAAACTAACATCAATTTCTAGGAGGTGAGTATAAATGGTAAAAATTAGATTACAAAGAGTAGGTGCTAAAAAAGCTCCATTTTATCATATCGTTGTTGCAGATTCAAGAAGCCCAAGAGATGGTAAAATAATCGAAAAAATAGGTTCATATGATCCAATGACAGAACCATCTACAATAGTATTAGACAAAGAAAAAGTAGCTACATGGATTAAAAATGGTGCAAAACCAACAGATACAGTTAAAACTTTAATAGAAAAAGCAAACTAGTTAGGAGATTTTAAAATGAAAGAAATCTTAGAAACAATAATTAAAAACCTTGTAGAAAATGAAAATGAAGTATCAATTTCCGAAAAAGAAGACGAAAAAGGAATAATCTTTGAAGTAAAAGTAGCAGAAAGTGATATAGGAAAAGTAATAGGAAAACAAGGAAGAGTTGCTAAATCAATAAGAACTGTTATGAAATCAATAGCAGGAAAAGAACACAAAAAAGTAAGTGTTGAATTTTTAAATTAGGAGCATGTTATGCAAAAATATTTTGAAGTAGGACAAATCGTAAATACATTTGGCATAAAAGGTTTTGTAAAAGTAAAACCTTTTACAGATGACATAGAAAGATTTGAAGAATTAAAAAAAGTATATATTTGCAGAAAGAAAGAACTAGAAGAAGTAGAAATTGAAGAAGTCAAATATCATAAAGATATGGTACTTCTAAAAATAAAAGGTATTGAAAACTTAAACGAAGCTGAAAAAGTCAAAGGTCTATATTTAAAAATAGATAGAAAAGACGCAAAAAAGCTTCCAAAAGATACATACTTTATTGCAGATCTAATTGGACTTGAAGTTTACTCTGACGAGGGAAAACTTTTAGGAAAAGTAGACGATATCTATTCAACAGGTGCAAATGACATATATGTTGTAAAAGATGAGTTGGGAAAACAACTATTACTTCCAGGTATTTCAGATGTTATAAAAGAAATTGATTTAGAAAAAGAAAAAATAATAGTTCATTTATTAAAAGGATTGATTTAGTTTGAAAAATCATAATTAGAAAGGAAAATCATATGTTATTTGATGTTTTAACACTTTTTCCCGAAATGTTTGATAGTGTTAAACAGAGCATTTTAGGAAGAGCCGAAGAAAAAGGCTTAATAAATATTAATTTAATAAATATGAGAGACTTTTCTAAGGATAAACACAAAAAAGTTGATGATACACCTTATGGTGGTGGAGCTGGAATGGTTATAAGACCAGACATAGTTTATGATGCATATAAATCTGTTGAAGATAAAGATGCAAAAGTAATATTTTTATCACCACAAGGGAAAAAATTAAATCAAGAAAAAGTAGAAGAACTATCTAAAGAAAAACACTTAATTCTAATTTGCGGACATTATGAAGGAATAGATCAAAGAGCAATAGATGAAATTAATCCAGAAGAAATTTCAATAGGAGACTATGTTTTAACTGGAGGGGAACTTCCAGCAATGGTATTAATAGATTCTGTATCTAGATATGTAGAAGGAGTTTTAAATGAAGAGTCAATAGAAGAAGAAAGCTTTTCAAATAAACTCTTAGAATATCCACAATATACAAGACCAGAAGAATTTATGGGAATAAAAGTACCAGAAGTTTTGACATCAGGTCATCATAAAAATATTCGCAAATGGAGAGAAGAAAAATCTTTAGAAATAACAAAACAAAAAAGGCCAGATTTATTAGAAAAATAAAGTGCCAATATAAAATATAGTAGTAAGCGCCATCAAATAAAATAGAATGATGCGACACTTATAATTAAGAAAGGAGAATATCAGTCATGGATATAATAAAATCAATAGAACATGAACAACTAAAGAACAAAATTCCAGACCTTCATGTTGGTGATACAGTAAGAGTTCATCAAAAAATTAAAGAAGGAAACAGAGAAAGAATTCAAGTATTTGAAGGAATTATAATTAAAAAACAAGGTGGAGGAGTTAATGCAACATTTACAGTAAGAAGAGTAGCTTACGGTGTTGGTGTTGAAAAAACATTCTTAATCCATTCACCAATGGTAGAAAAAATAGAAGTAGTAAGAGTTGGTAAAGCTAGAAGAGCTAAATTATATTACTTAAGAGACAGAGTTGGAAAATCTGCTAAGACTAAGGAAAATTTAGGAGCAAGAATTGAAAACAAAGAAATCGTAGTAAAAGAAGATTTAGTTGAAGAAGTACCAGTTGAAGCTGCTCCAGAAGAAGCTCCTGCAATTGAAACAGAAGCTCCAGTAGTAGAAGAAGTTGTAGATACTGTATCAGAAGAAAAAGTTGAAACAGCTGAAGAAAAAACAGAAGAATAATAAATTTTTTTGATATTTTTAATTTCTAATAGATATATTTGTAATATAAATGTAATATAAAAAATATTGACTTACGAAAAAATAAGCGTTAAAATATTTTTAGGTTATGAATAATTAAGGCAATAAAAATTAATACTAATATAAACATAAAAAATATCAGAAGAAAAAGGAGAAATTATTATGAGAAAATCAAGTGTAAAAAAATTAGTAGTAGCAGTAACTTTAGTAGTAATGTTATTAGCAGTTGTAACAAGCGTAAAAGCAACAGAAGTTAAAAATCCATTACAAATAATAACAACAAATACAACATCTAATGGAACAACAACAACTAACACAACAACAAATACAACAACAACTAATAAAGTTGCAAATGTAGTTCCTTCTACAACAACTAACCAAGTAAGCAATTACCAAAACACAAATCTTCCTCAAACAGGAGATGCAAGTGACTATGTAATTTTCTTATTTATAGCAGTTGCAGCAGTAGTAGCTATATATGCATACAGAAAAGTTAGAAATTACAATATATAGTATAAAAAATATAGTAAAAAACAAATCTCAATTGTGAGGTTTGTTTTTTTAACAAAATTTGTTAAATAGTGGCAAAAAAATCTTAGATTTCTCTAGCTCTAATACAAACTCTATTGCCTTTTATATTATTACAAGTAATCAAAGTAATTTCTTTATATCCATAAGTATTTTGGTCTGTACAAGATAGGTCATCTGATGAAATTTCCTTCTTATCATAAATTTGGTATTCTATGCAATTACCATTCAAGTCAAAAATTTTTATAATATCTCCAATATGCAAACTATGAAGTTTTCCAAATTGAGTATCATTAATATTATTATGACCAGCTATACAAAGATTTCCAACTTCATTAGGCATGGGTCCATAAAATCTACAAGGAGAAATTAAAAGCAATTCATCAGAAGTAGTAGAAAGTATAGGGTAAGTAAGTTTAATACTATCTATTTGTATTAAGCCTATAACAAAAGGCTCAGAATTTTCAACTTCAGAAGATATTAATTTAGAGGCATTATAATCGTCTGAAATATTAGAATATAATGTTGTAATATTAAAATTTGAAATTAAATTTTTAGAAAAATTTTCCTTCTGAAATTTCTTGTATTTTATAAAAAAATATATAGAAATGGAAACAATAATAACACAGATGGCTAGAGACAATATAATTAAATTTCTTTTTTTAAAATTATCAGAGAAGATTTTACTGTAAGATTTTTTATTGTAATTGATGTCATAAGTTTTTTTATAATGATTGTTATTATAAGTTTTTGTGTTATAATTACTATTAGAAACATTCTTAATATAACTAATATCATAAATGTTATCGTTAAAATTAATATAATCACTAGAAAATTCAGTATCAAAATTAGTAATATCTTTATAAATTTTTTTGTATAAAATCTGATTCATGTTTCCTCCATTTCCACATAAATAATTATAATATTAGTATTATCTAATAGAAAAAGATTTATGTTGTATAAAAATGGAATAGAAAAACATATATATTAATAAAAAATTAATAAATATTATAAAAAGTGTTTATTTTTTATATTAACTTATGATAGAATAAGAGCGTAAATTAAAAATAAAGGAGAGTGTATGTGTATATGCCTGAAACAAAGTATAAACGTGTACTTTTAAAACTAAGTGGAGAAGCAATAGGAGGAGAAGAAGGAAAAGGTGTAGATGCAGTTGTCTTAGGAAAAATATGTGACCAAATTAAAAATATGGTAGATTTGGGAGTAGAAGTTGCAGTAGTTGTTGGTGGAGGAAACTTTTGGAGAGGAAGATATGGTCTTCAAATGGAAAGAACAACATCAGATTATATGGGAATGCTTGCAACAATAATGAATGGTCTTGCACTTCAAGATTCATTAGAGGCAAGAGGAATAAATACAAGACTTCAAACAGCAATAGAAATGAGACAAATAGCAGAGCCATATATAAGAAGAAGAGCAATAAGACATTTAGACAAAGAAAGAGTTGTTATATTTGCAGGAGGAACAGGAAACCCATTTTTTACAACAGACACGGCAGCAGCTTTAAGGTCAGCAGAAATTGAAGCAGAAGTTATATTACTCGCAAAGACAATAGATGGAGTATATAATGCAGATCCAAAATTAGATGCTACAGCAACAAAATACGATGAAATAACATACTTAGATATATTAAACAAAGATTTAAAAGTTATGGATTCAACAGCAACATCACTTTGCAAAGACAATCAAATACCACTAATAGTATTTGGAATAGATGAACCAGAAAATATGGTAAAAATTATTAAAGGCGAAAAAATTGGCACAATAGTTAAATAGTAATAATTATATAAGTGAAAATAAAACAGCCAAAAATAAGAACAATAGAACAGTAAAAAATACTGGAAGAAATAAATATTTAACAATAAATATAAGTAATAAATTAAAAATGAAAAGGAGAAATTAAAATGGATTTTACAAATATTGAAGAAAGAATGAAAAAAACAATAAGTGTTTATAAGGAAAATTTATCAGAAATAAGAGCAGGTAGAGCAAACCCAGCGATATTAAATAAGGTAACTGTAGATTATTATGGAACAGCTACACCAATAAATCAAGTAGCTGGAGTATCAGTTCCAGAAGCAAGATTAATTGTTATTCAACCATGGGATATGAGCGTATTAAAAGAAATAGAAAGAGCAATTCTTGCATCAGACATAGGAATTACTCCAAATAATGATGGTAAAGTTATAAGATTAAACTTTCCAGAATTAAACGAAGAAAGAAGAAAAGAATTAGTTAAAGAAATTAAAAAAATGGGAGAAGAAGCTAAAGTTGCAGTAAGATGTGTAAGAAGAGACGGAATAGATGAATTCAAGAAAATGCAAAAAGATTCAGTAATTACAGAAGACGATTTAAAACAAGCTGAAGATCAAATTCAAAAATTAACAGACAAATATGTAGAAGAAATAGATAAAGTAACAGATGAGAAAGAAAAAGAAATAATGACAATATAACAAAGTAGGTGAATTCTAATGGAAAAAGAAAATATGCCAAGACATATTGCTATAATTATGGATGGAAACAGAAGATGGGCAAGAGAAAAAGGATTAGATATAAAACAAGGACATAAAGAAGGTGCAAAAACTCTAGAAAAGATAGTTCGTTATGCAAATAAAATAGGACTTGAATATATAACAGTATATGCATTTTCAACAGAAAATTGGAAAAGAACAGCAGATGAAGTAGGAGCTTTAATGATTCTTCTTCAAAACTATTTAGATGATTATAGTAAACGTGCAGACACAGAAAACATTAAAGTTAAAGTTTTAGGAGATATTTCAGCACTGTCAGAAGGTATGCAAAAGAGCATAAACAAATGCATGGAAAGAACTAAAAATAATACTGGGGTTACATTTAATATAGCACTTAACTATGGCGGAAGAGATGAAATTGTAAAAGCAGTAAGAAAAATATCTGAAAAAGTAAAAAATGGCGAGTTAGACGTTAAAGAAATAACAGAAGAAACAATATCAAATTCATTATATACAGAAGGTCAACCGGATCCAGACTTAGTAATAAGAACAAGTGGAGAATTAAGAACAAGCAATTTTCTACCATGGCAAATTGTTTATTCTGAATTCATATTTTTAGATAAAAATTGGCCAGACTTTAATGAAGAAGATTTAGACAATGCAATAGAAGTTTTTCAAAAGAGAAATCGTAAATTTGGAGCACAATAACAATATAAGTTATGTAGAAAGAGGATAAAATGGATTGGAAAAGAATAACATCAGCATTATTAGGATTTCCAATAGTACTAATAATACTTTTAATAAGAAATAAATATGTAGTAGATATAGCACTTTCAGCAATTGCAATATTAGCAATGCACGAATATTTTAATGCAGTGTCAAAAAAAGCAAAACCAGTAAAATGGCTAGGATATTTAAGTTGCTTAAGTATAGCAGTAATACATATAATACCAGCAGAATACTTGCAATTGGTAGTAACACTTTCAGTGCCAACACTATTGCTTATATTATTTGCACAAGTAATTGTAACACAAATGGAGACTAATTTTAAAGATATAGCATATACTTTTATAGGAATAGCATATGTTGTATTTGATATAATGTTTGTAGCATTTATAAATGGTATGAAAAACGGAAACATATTAATATGGTATGCAATAATTGCAGCATGGGGAACAGACATATTTGCTTATTTTGTTGGAAGAACAATAGGAAAGCACAAATTTAGTAAAGTGAGTCCAAAAAAATCTATAGAAGGTTGTATAGGAGGAACAGTAGGAGCAATACTATTAATGATAGGATTTACATATATAGCAAATAGATTTTTTGGAATGCAATATTCATACATAGCAGTATCATTAATAGGTCTTGTTTTAAGCCTAATAGGTCAAATAGGAGACTTTACAGCATCAAGCATAAAAAGATATGTAGATATAAAAGACTTTAGTAATTTAATACCAGGACATGGTGGAATGTTAGATAGAATAGACAGTTTAATATTTTTAGCACCATTTGCATATGCATTATTTAGAATATTAATGTAATAGGAGGAAAAATTGATTTCATTTTTACTATCTATAATAAAAATAGTATTTGTTTTAGGTTTTCTAGTATTTATACATGAAGGTGGTCACTTTTTAGTAGCAAAGCTTTGTAAAATTAAAGTAAATGAATTTGCAATAGGCTTTGGACCAACAATATGGAAAAAACAAGGAAAAGAAACAAAATATGCAGTACGATTATTTCCACTTGGTGGATTTGTAAATTTAGAAGGAGAAGAAGAACGCTCTGATGAAGAGGGTTCTTTTAGCAATGCAAGTATTCCAAAAAGAATGGCAATAATAGTAGCAGGAGCAACTGTAAATATTATATTTGGAATAATAGTATATTTTATATTAATGACAAGTACAGGAAATAATATTTCACTTGTAGTGGATAGCACGATGGATAACTATGCTGCACAAAATGTAGGAATTATTTCAGGAGATGAAATAGTAAAAGTAAATAATAAAAATGTTAATGTAAAATCAGATGTAGACAAAATACTACAAAAAAGTAATGGAGAAGAAATAAATCTTACAATTAAAAGAAATGGAAAAGAGCAAGAAGTACAACTTACTCCAACAGCAATTCCATACAAATATACAGGTATTTATTTAAAAAATACAGAAGATGAGAATAAAGCTATAAAGATAGTTACTGTAGAAAAAGGAACAGCAGCATATAATGAAGGACTAAAGGCAAACGACAAAATACTAAAAATAAATGGCATAGAAGTTGCAACACAAGAAGATATAATAAATGCAGTTAATTCTGAAGAAAATGATAAACTTGTATTTACAATAGAAAGAGGAAATGAAACGCTAGAAATAGAAGTGACTCCAGAAACTAAATACAATTATTATATAGGAATAAAATTCAAACCGGCAGAAAATAATTTAGCAAATAATATGTATTATGCAATATTTAGCACAAGAGATTTTCTTGGTTCAATATTTGAAAATTTAAAAATGTTATTTACAGGAAATGTTGGACTTGACCAAATGATGGGGCCAGTCGGAATTTCTGAGGCTGTTGTAAATACAAAGGCAGTAGAAGAATTTGTGTATTTACTTGCTTTAATTAGTTTATCTTTAGGCATAACAAATTTAATTCCTTTCCCAGCTTTAGATGGAGGAAAATTTGCACTATTAGTGTTAGAAGCAATTAGAGGCAAAAAGTTAAAACAAGAAACAGAAATAAATCTACAATTGCTTGGCTTTGCAATTCTTATGGTATTTGCAGTAGTTGTAACTTTTAATGACGTGATGAGAATATTATAGCTAGAAATATAACTAAAATAAACATAAAAATTATTTAATTTAATATATTAAAAATATTATAAAAATAGCAATTTTTTTATTGCTATTTTTTGTTTATTATAGTAGAATAAAGTCAGATTTTTAAGAGAGACATGAGGGGGCAAAAAATAATGGATGTTAAAGAATATAAAGCCATAAAAGATGTATTTAGAGACTTTAGCTGTGGTAATAAAGATTTAATGGAAGCTAAAATAGAGACAATAAATTTATATAAAAAAACAAATACATTGGAAATGGATTTAGATGTAAATAAACAAATAAAAATGATAGATATTCAAAGATTCGAAAGATATTTAGAAGTACGTTTCGGAATAGATAAAATAAAAATAAGGTTAAAAAAAGAAAGCCCAATAGAAGAAAATGGAACATTAGAAAATGAGATAGAAGATAAATCAGAAGAAATTACAGATATAGAAGAAATTCAAAATAATAA
This sequence comes from uncultured Clostridia bacterium, assembly GCA_934154515.1. Taxonomy (GTDB): domain Bacteria; phylum Bacillota; class Clostridia; order TANB77; family CAG-508; genus UMGS1663. The sequence continues at coordinate 33,464 of CAKPGD010000002.1, read as the reverse complement.
ACCTTGTGAAAATGGAAGCTTAGATGAAACAGAATTAACAATTCAAAAAGAATGGGAAGATATTATTGAATATATAGCACATAAACATCCAATGACAAAAGCAATACTTTCAAAAAGTAGCATTACAGTAGATAACAAAAATGTAAATGTAATACTTACAAAAAAGGGAAAGTCATTTTTAATGGCTAAAAAATTTGATGAAACCTTATCTGAAGTCTTAAATGATATTTATGGAGTTAAATATAAAGTAACATATACGGAAAATGTAACAGAAGAAGATTTAAAGAGATACCAAGAATATGCCTTGAAAATGCAAGAAGAAGCTGCAAAAATAGCAGAGACTAATAATATTAGAAATACTAATACAGTTAAAAATGAAGAAAAAAATATACAACAACAAGAAGTAAAAAATGTAGAAAATGCTCCATTAGATGATGGATATTTTGGAGAAGTCCTACCTCCACCAGACGATGATTACTTAAGAGAATTAGAAGAATTAGATAACAATGACGAAGAAAAAGACTATATTTTAGGAAAGCCTTCTAAAGCAAAAGAAAATAGAGTAAAAATAAACGAAATATCAGCAGATAACAAACGTATTACAATAGAAGGAAGAGTTGTTACTTGTAATTGTAGAGAAACAAAGACAGGTAAAGGAATGATTATATTTGATTTATATGATGGAACAGGAATAATTACATGTAAATCTTTTTCAAAAGATGCAAAAGAAGGAAACGAAATTGCAGAAAAAATAAAATCAGCAACAGGAATAAAAACAATAGGAAAAGCAGGATTAGATAGTTACGCAGGAGATGTAACTATAATGGCAAATACAATAATTGCAGTGGACGGAGAAAACTTCCCAAAACTTCCAACAGAAGACGAAAATTCTCCATTAATATATGGAATGAGTTTAGATATAAAAGAACCACTTGTAAAAATTCAAGACCTAACAGTAGATTCAGGAAAAGTATGTATTGATGGTGAAGTAATTGGAATGGAAGATAAAGAAATAAAAGGACAAGTATTGTTATGTTTTGATGTTTATGATGGAACAAATACAATGACTTGTAAAGCATTTATTCCTAAAGATAGTAGTAAAAAGACTATTGGAAAGATAAAGGGAGCCAAAGGAGTTAAAGTTGCAGGAAAAACAGCAGTAGATCCTTTCTTAAATAACGAGATAACAATGGTAGCAAATACAATATTAGTTTCAGATGGAATTAAAAGAGAAACAAGAATGGATAATGCAGAAGAAAAAAGAGTAGAACTTCATATGCATACTCAAATGAGTCAAATGGATGCTGTAACGCCAGTAACAGACTTAATAAAAAGAGCAATGAAGTGGGGAATGAAATCAATAGCAATAACAGACCATGGTGTTGTACAAGCATTCCCAGATGCACACAAAATGCTTGGATTTGATAATCCAGATATGAAAATCATATATGGTGTAGAAGCATATTTGGTACCAGATAAAGCAGAAAACATAGTATTCTCACCAAAAGGTCAAACTTTAGATGATACTACATATTGTGTACTAGACTTAGAGACAACAGGAATTTCATTCTATACAGAAAAAATTACTGAAGTTGGAATTATGAAAGTAAGAAATGGAGAAGTAATAGATGAATTCTGTACATTTGTAAATCCAGAAAAGCCAATACCACCAAAGGTTGTAGAAGTTACAAATATAACAGATGATATGGTAAAAGATGCACCAACAATAGATGTTGTTATGCCTCAAATATTAGAATTTGTTGGTGATAGTGTTTTAGTTGCTCATAATGCTAAATTCGATATAGGATTTTTAAAACACAATTGTAAACAATTAGGATTAGAACTAAATAACACATATCTAGATACTTTAGCATTATCAAGATTTCTATTTCCAAGTTTCAAAAAGCATAAATTAGGATATATCGCAGAAAAATTAAAAATAGAAGTAGAAGTAGCACACAGAGCCTTAGATGATGTAGACACAACAGTTAAAGTATTAAAAGTAATGTTTGAAGAACTAAGAGAGAAAAAAGTAGAAAAACTAGAAGACATAGATATAATTGCTGATGGAACACAAGACTTTAAAAAATTAAAAAGTTATCATGCAATAATACTTGCAAAAAATTATGTAGGATTAAAAAACTTATATAAATTAGTATCAATTTCACACTTACACTATTTCTATAAGAAACCACGTATATTGAAATCTATTTATAAAAAATATTCAGAAGGCTTAATAATAGGTAGCGCATGTGAAGCAGGAGAACTATATCGTGCAATAGTAGAAGGCAAAGATGATGAAGAAGTAGAAGAAATAGCAAAAGACTATGACTATTTAGAAATACAACCAACTGGAAATAATATGTATATGGTTAGAAATGGAACACTTCCAGATAAAAGAGCAGTAGAAGATATAAATAGAAAAATAGTTGAGTTAGGAGAAAAACTAGGAAAGCTAGTAGTAGCAACATGTGACGTACATTTTATGGATCCACAAGATGAAATATATAGAAGAATATTAATGGCAGGACAAGGCTTTGATGATGCAGATGAACAAGCACCGTTATACCTACGTACAACAGAAGAAATGCTTAAAGAATTCGAATACTTAGGAGAAGAAAAAGCATATGAAGTAGTTGTAACAAATACTAATAAAGTTTCAGATATGTGTGAAAGAATAAGCCCAATATCTCCAGAAAAATGTCCTCCACATATTGAAGGTTGTGAACAAACAATAAAAGATATAGCTTTTTCTAAAGCACACGAATTATATGGAGACCCATTACCAGACATAGTACAAGAAAGACTAGACAAAGAGTTAAACTCTATTATAAAAAATGGATTCTCAGTTATGTACATCATAGCTCAAAAACTAGTATGGAAATCAAATGAGGATGGATATATAGTAGGTTCCAGAGGATCTGTTGGTTCATCATTTGTTGCAAACATGACAGGTATAACAGAAGTAAACTCACTTCCACCACATTATAGATGCCCTAAATGTAAATACTCAGACTTTACAGACTATGGATATCAATGTGGATTTGACCTTCCAGATAAAGATTGCCCAAAATGTGGAACTAAAATGGTCAAAGATGGAATAGACATACCATTCGAAACTTTCTTAGGATTTAATGGAGATAAAGAACCAGATATAGACTTAAACTTCTCAGGAGAATATCAAGCAAAAGCACATAGATATACAGAAGTAATATTCGGAAAAGGAACAACATTTAAAGCAGGTACAGTAGGTACAGTTGCAGATAAAACAGCATTCGGATATGTAAAAAAATATTACGAAGAAAGAGGTATTCCTGTAAATAACGCAGAAGTTGCAAGAATATCACAAGGATGTGTAGGTGTTAAGAGAACGACAGGACAACACCCAGGCCGGAATTATAGTTGTGCCAAAAGGAAGAGAAATATATGAATTTACACCAGTACAACATCCAGCAGATGACCCTAATTCAGACATTATAACTACACACTTTGATTACCACTCAATAGACCAAAACTTACTAAAATTAGATATACTAGGACACGACGATCCAACAGTAATACGTATGCTTTATGATTTAACAGGGATAGATCCAACAAAAGTGCCATTAGATGACAAAGAAACAATGAGTATATTCAGTTCTACAGATGCATTAGGAGTAACGCCAGAACAAATAAATAGTAAAGTAGGAAGCTATGGTATACCAGAGTTTGGAACGAAATTCGTAAGAGGAATGCTTGTAGATACAAAGCCAAAAACATTTGACGAACTAATTCGTATATCAGGTTTATCACATGGTACAGACGTGTGGCTAGGAAATGCTCAAACATTAATAGATGAAGGAATTACAACATTACAAGATTCTATTTGTTGTCGTGATGATATTATGATTTATCTAATAAAGAAAGGTGTACCACCAAACCCAGCATTCAAAATAATGGAAACAGTGCGTAAAGGAAAAGCATTAAAAGACCCTGCAAAATGGGCAGAATATAAAGAATTGATGAAAGAACATGATGTGCCAGATTGGTATATAAAATCTTGTGAAAAAATAAAATATATGTTCCCAAAAGCTCACGCAGCAGCATATGTAACAAACGCATTCAGAATAGCATGGTTTAAGGTACATGAGCCAAAAGCATATTACACAGCCTACTACACAATACGTGCAGACGAATTTGATAGTGAAATAATGTGCTATGGAAAAGAAAGAGTAAAAAATAAAATGAAAGAAATAGATATGGCAGGAAACGCAGCAACAACAAAGGATAAGAATATGTATGCTATATTAGAAATAGTTTTAGAAATGTATGAAAGAGGCATAAAATTCTTACCAATAGACTTGTATAAATCACATGCAACAAAATTTAGAATAGAAGAAGATGGAATACGCCCACCATTAAATAGTGTAGCAGGTCTTGGAACAGTTGCAGCAGAAGGAATAGAAGAAGCTAAGAAAGATGGAAAATTTATGTCAATAGATGATATGAAAATACGTTCAAAAGTAGGAGACTCAGTTGTAGCATTATTAAAGAAACTAGGATGTTTAGACGGAATGAGTCAAAGTAATCAAATGAGCCTATTTGGATAAAAAATATATCAATTTTCAAAGTAAAAGTCGATGGTTTAAACCACCGGCTTTTTACGTATTTATCTTTCATCACCCATATCAATTTCAATATCAACAATTTCATTAGAAATTTCAGAAGTATCAGATTTACTAACAGAACTTTTTCCTTTAAGTTCATCTGAAGTTACTTTTTTTAGATGTTCTACATGCTTTAAAAAGTAAAATCCTTCTTTATTATAAACTGTATTATCATCGTAATCTATTACAAATTCTTGATTATAATTATTTTTAAATTCTACCCATGTATGTAATTTTTTAGATTTGTCTGAGATTCCATAAACATATCCGGTAACAATACTATTAGGGAAAGATAGAAGTTGAGAAATATATTCAGCACTAAACTTATCTTTTCTAACAACACTATTTTTAGAATTTTTATCATTCAAAACTTCAGGAACAATATCAGAAAGTTTAGCAACTTTAATACAGTTTGCTCGGGTATTAATAGAAATATATTCACTTTGCTTATTAACAAACTTAACTATTTTAGATTTGTTAATGTTATTAATTAATTCATCTTGCTTTTCTTTAGACATTTTTTCATTATTAAGTTTATATATAATAGTGTAAATATAATATTCATCTAAATAAAGCTTGTTAGCCTCTGAAAGCAAATTTAAAACTTCTTGTTTATTATTAGTCTCAGTAGCTTTATCAAACATTTTATTCCAGTCTTCGCATTCTTTTAATGAAAAACTTTGAGATACCTCTTGCATTAAAAATCACATTCTTTCTAAAAATTACTTCTACTACATTATAACAAAACCTAAAAATTTTTGCAATAAAGATTGTTGCTAAGATAAAGTTATGATATAATTCCATTGAAAATAATTAGAATAGGAGAAAGATATGATAGATTCAGAGTTTGGTGTAATGCCAATATTAGATACTAAAATAATAATAATAATATATTTAGTAGCAATAAATTTAATAACATTTTTAGCAATGTGGATAGATAAAAGAAAAGCACAAAAAGTAAAGTGGAGAATAAGTGAAACAGCATTATTTACAATGGCAATACTTGGAGGAAGCATTGGAGGGATAATAGGAATGTATACATTTAGGCATAAGACTAAAAAGAAAAGATTCACAATAGGTTTTCCATTAATTTTAATTTTAGAAATCTTAATAATATTGTTTTATAGATTTTTTTAAAGTATAAAAATAAATGTAGTAGGAGTTGCAGAAGATGAAAACAGTAATAAAAGCAAATAAAGATGAAAAAATAGAAAATAAAGATATGCACAAAAAGCAAAGTTCAAACAAAGAAAAAGTAAATGAAAAAACAAAAAGTGAAGAAATAACCAATAAAGAAACTTCAAATAAAGAAAAGAAAAAATTCACGATATTAGGATTTAGTATATGGAGACTTCTTGCATATTTCATAATATACAGTGTAGTAGGATTTATAATAGAAACAGTATTTGGAATGGTAACAAAAGGCGTAATAGAAAGTAGACAAAGCTTTTTATATGGACCATTTTGTGCTATATATGGTTTTGGTGCAGTAGTTATGATATTAGCACTTCAATATTTTAACAAAAATCAAAATACATTGTTTTTAGGTGGATTTATAGTTGGCTCAATAGTAGAATATATTGTAAGCTGGTATGGAGATATATTTTTACATGTAAAATGGTGGGACTATTCGAATATGCCACTTAATATAAATGGTAGAATATGTGTATTCTTCTCTTTATTCTGGGGATTTTTAGCAATATATTTAATGAGACACGCAAACCCAAGAGTAGACAAATTAATAGACAAAATAAAGTCTAGAATATCAATAAAAGTACTAAAAACTGCAACAATTTTAATGATATTATTTATGCTAATTGACTGTCAAATAACAGGAATTGCAATAAAATTATTTATGATAAGAAAAGTACACGAAAATGATATACAAATATCAGCAAAACAAGAAGTTGACATAGCTTATGAAAAAATTTATGGTAATGAAGAAGCATCGAAACTTATAAATAAATATTTTGGAGATAAAAAAATGATAAAAACATTTCCAAATTTAAAAACACAAGATATAAACGGAGATATTATATATTTTGACTGCTATGTTGGAGATATAAAACCTTACTATTATAAATTTAACAGAGAATGGCGAGGCGATTTAGTAAAAATATTAAAACATGAGGAGTAAAAAAATATCAATATAGTAGAATGTTAATAGAATAGAATTCAATAGAAAGGAAGAAAAAATGAAGGAAGAATTTATAAAATTATTAAAAGAAACAAATAGAGAAGGAATGGATAAACTAATAGATTTTTTAGAGCATTCAGATTTTTTTACAGCACCTGCAAGTACAAGATTCCATGGAGCTTTTGAAGGTGGATTATTACAACATAGTATGAAAGTGTATGAAATACTAAAAGAAAAGGCAGGAGATAGTGAAAGTGTTAGAATAATTGCATTATTACATGATATATGTAAAACAAATTTTTACAAAACAGATTATAGAAATGCTAAGAATGAATTAGGAGTATGGGAAAAAGTACCATATTATACAATAGAAGATACAATACCATATGGACATGGAGAAAAATCTGTAATGATGATTTCTGAATTTATAAAATTAACGCCAGAAGAAAGATATGCAATAAGGTGGCATATGGGATTTACAGAGCCAAAAGAAGTGTACACAACAATAGGAGCTGCATATAAAAAATACCCAATAGCACTTTTAGTACATGAAGCAGACCTAGAAGCAACATACTTTTTTGATATATAAAACAAATGTAATAACTAGTGAAATTTTGCACTAGTTATTATTTTAATCATAAAATATATTATAAGGAGGTAAACATGGCTAAAATTATAGTATATAATAATGATACAGATAGAATGGAAACATATTATAAAGGTTTGTCAGAAAGCATGCCATATAATACAAATAGAAGCTTAACAGTAAAAGAATTTAGAGGAGCAAGTAGGAGCAATACTTTATGGACAACAAAAAGAACTATGACATCATGGAATACACAAAGATATATATATGGTTCTCCAATACCAGTTGGATACGCATTTAGAAGACCATGGGAGGGAGGACACGGACTTCAGTCACAACATTATGCAGGAACAGCTTTTGACGTGGGGCAAACTTGGACAAATGCTCAAAGAGCAGTATTAAGAAATAGTGCAGAAAATTCAGGACTTTGGAGTTATATAGAACCATATAGTATTTCACCAACTTGGGTACATTTTGATAGAAGACAAAAGCCACCAGCATGTTCTGCAGGCGGTTATCCACTAATAAAAAGAGGTAGTCTGAGCGTTTATGTATTAATTACACAAGATGATTTAAATACTTTAGGATATCCAACAGGGGGATTAGATGGAATATTTGGAACAAACACATACAATGCAGTAAAAAATTATCAAAGAAGTAGAGGCCTTTCAGCAGATGGAATAGTTGGATGCAATACCTGGCGTTCTCTTCAAGAAGATGCAATAAGTACAGGAAGAACACCAACAACAATAGATTAAAAATTCGAATACTGAGTCAGTTATATTGTATGAGAAATTAACATATGTTAAAATTAAAAAAAGATAAGCAGTACTAAATAAGTACTGCTTTTGAAACATAGAGAAGGGAATGAAATTTTTATGAATTTAAAAAGTAAATTATACGATGCAAAGGAGTTTAATAATGTAAGAGAAGTATTATTAGATGCAGTATACAAATACCCAAACAATAATGCCTTTATAATAAAAAATAAAAAAGGAAAAAATATAACATATACACATATAACATATACAAGATTTTTAACGGAAATAAATGCTTTAGGAACAGCATTAATAGATTTAGGACTAAAAAACAAAAGAATTGCAGTTATAGGAAAAAATAGATATGAATGGGCACTTGGATATTATGCCACAATATGTGGAACAGGAATTATAGTACCATTAGATAAAGGACTTCCAATACAAGAAATAGAATCTTCAATTATAAGAAGTAGTTGTGACTGTATAATATTTTCAAATGAATATATAGAAGATATGAAAAAAATTAAAGAATCAAATACTACAAATATAAAACAATTTATATGTATGGATGATGTAAATGAAGAAGGCATTACAAATTTAAGTAACTTAATAATCAAAGGAAAAGAATTAATAAAACAAGGAAATAGAGAATTTTTAGATGCAAAAATAAATAATGAAGAAATGAGCATAATATTATTTACATCAGGAACAACATCACTTTCAAAAGCTGTAATGTTATCACATAAAAATATAGCAACAAACATATATGCCCTAAATATGGCAGAAAAAATATATCCCACAGATGTTAATTTAGCATTCTTACCATTTCATCATACTTTTGGCTCAACAGGGTTATTGCTATTTTTAAGTAATGGTGTTACAAATGTATTTTGTGATGGTTTAAGACATATTCAAAGCAATTTAAAAGAATATAAAGTATCAGTATTTGTGTGTGTTCCACTACTTTTAGAGGCTATGTATAAAAAAATTATGAAAGAAGTAGAAAAACAAGGAAAAACAAAACTAATAAAGATTGCAATAAAAATAAGTAATTTCTTATTGAAATTTAAAATAGACATACGTAGAAAATTATTTAAAGATATAATAAATCAATTAGGTGGAAACATTAGATTTATAGTAAGTGGAGCATCTGCAATAGACAAAACAGTAGCAAAAGGATTTAACGATTTTGGAATACTAACAGTACAAGGCTATGGATTAACAGAAACATCTCCGGTACTAACAGCAGAAAACGAAAAATATGTAAGATATGGTTCAATTGGTATGCCTCTTGCAAATGTTGAAGTAAGAATAGATAATCCGAATGAGAAAAACATAGGAGAAATAGTAGCAAAAGGACCAAACTTAATGCTTGGATATTATAATAATGAAGAAGCAACAAATGAAGTGATAGAATATGATGAAAATAAAAATAGATGGTTTCATACAGGTGACTTAGGTTATATAGATAAAGACGGTTATATATTCATAGCAGGAAGAAAGAAAAATGTTATCGTACTAAAAAACGGAAAAAATATATATCCAGAAGAAATAGAACAACTAATTTCAAAACTTCCATATGTAGAAGAAAATATGGTATTTGGACTTCCTAAAGATGATGACTTAGTACTTTCAGTAAAAATCGTATATAATAAAGATTATATAAAAGAAAAATATAATAATATATCAGAAGAAGAATTAAAAGAAATAATATGGCAAGATGTTAAAAACATAAACAAAGACTTAACAAACTATAAACATATAAAAAATCTAATAATTACAGATGAACCTATGATAAAAACAACAACAGCAAAAGTAAAAAGAAATGAAGAAATGAAAAAAATTCTAGAAGTATTGACAAAATAAATAATAATATTTATAATAGCTTTAATATGTTATCAAGAGTGGACGAGAGAATCGGCTTTAAGACTCCACAGCAACCTATTTTTATAATAAGGTGCTAATACCGACAAGGCAAAAATGCTTTGGATGATGATTTTTATAAGTTAAAAATTATTAACCTTTGCAAATTATTGCAAAGGTTTTTGTATTATAGAAGTCAAATTTGTGTAACATATGAATATATGAATGAAAGAAGGAATTAAAAATGAGAAAATTATTTACATCAGAAAGTGTAACAGAAGGGCATCCAGATAAGCTATGTGACTATATATCAGATAGCATATTAGATGCATATTTAGAACAAGACAAAAATTCAAGAGTAGCATGCGAAACAGTAGCAAGCAAAGGAGAAGTATTTGTAACAGGAGAAATAACTTCAAATGGAAAGGTAGATATTGAAAAAATAGTTAGAAATGCTATAGCAGAAGTAGGATATGGAGATGAAAAGTTAGATATAAATCCAAAAACTTGCAAAGTACATTTAAATATATCAGAGCAGTCACAAGATATTGCACTTGGAGTTAACAAATCACTTGAGCAAAAAGAAGGAGAAAAAATAACATCAGAAGGAGCAGGAGATCAAGGATTAATGTTTGGATATGCATGCGATGAAACGGATAATTTTATGCCTATGCCAATATATTTAGCACATAAACTAGCAAAAAGACTAACAGAAGTCAGAAAAGAAAACATTATAAACTACTTAAGACCAGATGGAAAAACACAAGTAACAATAGAATATGAAGATGGTAAACCAGTTAGAATAGATGCAATAGTTGTATCTACACAACATGATGCAAATGTAAGTCTAGAAACACTAAAACAAGACATTAAAGAAAAAGTTATATATCCAATAGTACCAAAAGAATTACTAGATGAAAATACAAAATATTATATAAATCCAACAGGAAGATTTGTAATAGGAGGACCTTTAGGAGATAGTGGACTAACAGGAAGAAAAATAATAGTAGACACGTATGGAGGATATGCAAGACATGGTGGGGGAGCTTTTTCAGGAAAAGATGCAACAAAAGTAGATAGATCAGCTTCATATATGGCAAGATTTTTAGCTAAAAATATAGTAGCAAATGGACTAGCAAAAAGATGTGAAATACAATTATCATATGCAATAGGAGTAGCAAAACCAATTTCTATATATGTAGAAACTTTTGGAACAGCAACAATTCCAGAAGAAAAAATAATAGAAAAAATAAATAATAAATTTGATTTAACACCAAGAGGAATTATTAATTTTTTAGATTTGCAAAAACCAATATACAAGAAAACAACAAATTACGGACATTTTGGAAAAGAAGAGCTTGTATGGGAAAAGGTTATAGTGTTATAATATAAAAAATAAAATTAAGGAGGAAAACAAAATGGAAAATATAGAATTAAAAATAGAAGGTATGCATTGTGAAGGATGTTCATCAAGACTTACAAGAGTTTTAAATGCAATAGAAGGAGTTAGAGCAGAAGTAAGTTTAGAAGAAAAAACAGCAAAAATAGAATATGATGAAAATGCTACTACATTAGAAGAAATAAAAGAAGCAATACAAGATGCAGAATTTGAAGTAGTAGAGTAAAAAATATAGACAAAAAAACTTCTATATGTTATACTAAAATTGTCTACTAACATAGGACAAAAAATAAAATATATAAGGAGGAAAACTTATGAAAAAACAAACAATAGCAATAATACTTGTTATAGCTGTTTTAATAATTGCTGTAATAGGAATTGTAGTTGCAACAAGCAACAAAAATAGTAATAGTGAGGCAAAAATAGAAACAGTAGGTCAAATGAAAAGTATGATGAAAACAATCAATTCTAATCTGAAGGAACAATTGCCACAATTAGAAACCGAGGAAATAGATATATCTGACGAAGAACTAGTTAAAGCATATACAGGATTACAATCTAACGAAAATGTAGAGAAACTAGTTGTCTCAGAACCACTTATGAATGCACAAGCATATAGTGCAGTAGTACTTAAAGTAAAACCTGGAGCAGACATAGAAAAGATGAAACAAGAGATAATAGACAACATAGATATGGGAAAATGGATTTGTGTTTCAGCTGAAAAACTATATGTTACAAACAGTGACAACATTATATTCTTAGTAATGTCAGATGAAGAATGGGCAAAGCTAGTTTACGAAGAGTTTAAAAAATATGTAGACAATAAAATAGGAAAAGAATTAGAAAAAGCAGGAGAGGAAGAAAATATAGAACTTCCACCAGAAATGTTTGTAGTACAATAATATATTAAAAATAGAGCTTCCAAATAAGGAAGCTTTATCTGTTCTGTAGAAAGTATAATAACTTTCTACAGAAGATAATATGCTAGAATTAAGGCTTTACAGCAGTATATGCTGAGTATAAAATCTTAATTCTATATTAAATAAAAAAACAGAGAGGAGAGTATGGGAAAGTTAATATACCATACAAGAGGAAAATGTTATTTACAAGTATAAGCTTTTTATATTATTTTTTACCAATAGTAATAATAGCATATTTTGCTGTGCCTAAAAAAGCAAAGAACTTTATATTATTTGTGGCATCCATGCTATTTTACTTTTATGGAGAACCCAAATATGTATTTTTGATGCTAGCAGAAATTTTAATAGCATATGTTGGAGCTATTTTTATAGATAAATACAAGAGTAAAACTATTTTAACATTAGTTATAGCCATACATGTAGCACTTTTATGTGTATTTAAATATACGGATTTTATAATAACAAATATAAATACAATATTTAATACAAACATAACACTTCTAAAATTAGCTCTTCCAATAGGAATTTCGTTTTATACATTCCAAATCATCAGCTATGAGGTTGATGTATATAAAGGAAAAGTAAAATTACAAAAAAGTCTCTTAAAACTTGCTACATATGTCTCACTATTTCCTCAACTAATAGCAGGACCAATAGTAAGATATGAAACAATAGAGAAAGAATTAAATAATAGAAAGCATAGTTTTGAAAATTTTGCATATGGAGTAAGAAGATTTGTAGTAGGATTAGCAAAAAAAGTATTAATTGCAAATATGTTAGGAGAGCTATGCAATGCTTTTACAGGAACAGACGAAAAAAGTGTAATATTTTACTGGATATTTGCAATAGGGTATATGCTACAAATATATTTTGACTTTTCAGCTTATTCGGATATGGCAATAGGGTTAGGAAGAATGTTTGGATTCCACTTTTTAGAAAACTTTAATTATCCATATATTTCAAAAAGTATAACAGAATTTTGGAGAAGATGGCATATATCATTAAGTACATGGTTTAGGGACTATGTATATATCCCTTTAGGAGGAAATCGTGCAGGAACAAAAAGATTAATAATAAATATTTTAATAGTATGGGCTCTTACAGGAATATGGCATGGAGCGAGTTGGAACTTTGTTATTTGGGGCGTAATGTTTGGAATAATACTAATAGTAGAAAAGTTATGGCTTGGAAAATATATAGAAAAAATGCCAAACGTTTTAAAAAGGGTATATGTACTATTTATAGTTATGCTAAGTTTTATTATTTTTAATGCAAATAATATGACAGAGGCTTGCAGAAACATTATAGGTTTGTTTGGAGCAAATGGAGAAAACTGTATAAATAATTATACAATATATTATTTGAAAAATTATTTTGTCGTTTTAATAATTGCTATAATAGGGGCAACACCACTTTTGAAAAATGCAATAGAAAAATTAAGAAAAAAAGAGCTATTTAATAAAATAATAAACATTTTAGAGCCAATATGTATAGCCGTAATTTTAATTGTGGTTACAGCATATTTGGTAGATAACTCATATAATCCATTTTTATATTTTAGATTTTAGGAGGAAGGTATGACAGAAAAAGTAAAAAATGTTGTAGTTACTATAGTGTTTGTGTTTATAATTACAACCGTATTTATTATAAATATTTTAAAAAAAGATACAGATATTTCTATAGCAGAAAGAAGAAAGCTAGCACATTTTCCTGAATTTTCAATTTCTAAACTATTTGATGGTAGTTTTTTTGAGAAATTTGATAAATATTCAATGGACCAATTTATACAAAGAGATGAATTTAGAAAATTAAAAGTTGGAGTTGAATTTAATATATTAAAAAAACAAAACTATAATAATATATACAAGTACGAGGAATATCTAATAGAACAAACATATAAATTAAATGAAAAATCAGTAATAAATGTTACAAATAAGATAAATCAAATAAAAGACTTATATCTAAACGAAAAAAACAATATATATTATACAATAGTTCCAGATAAAAATTACTTTGTAAATAAAGATAATTTAAAAATAGACTATAATAAACTAGAAAGTATAATGCAACAAAATTTAAGCAATATTCAATATATAAAAATATTTGATTTACTAGAATTATCAGACTACTATAAAACAGATACTCATTGGAAACAAGAAAATTTACCTAAAGTAGCAAATGAAATTGCAAGTAAGATGAATATAAATGTAAGTACGCAATACGAAAAAATAAAAGTGGCAGATTTTAAAGGAGTATATGCAAGTCAGGTGCCAATAAAAACACAAAACGAACCGATGTATATACTAACTAATAAAACATTAGAAAATTGTACAGTATATAATTACGAAAGCAAAAAGCAGACAAAAGTATATGATATGGAAAAGAAAAACTCTTTAGACAAATATGATATATATTTATCAGGTGCTACACCACTGCTAACAATAGAAAATCTACAAAAAGATAACAAAAAAGAGTTAATTGTATTTAGAGATTCATATGGAAGCAGTTTAATACCACTATTAGTAGAAGCATATAGCAAGATTACAGTCGTAGACACAAGATATATATCACCTAAAATTTTAGGCGAATATATAGAGTTTAATAATCAAGATGTGTTATTTATGTACAGTACCTTGGTAATAAATAATAGTACTGCGCTGAAATAGAAAGAACGATATGGAATATATCAAGCAACGTGTGAAGGAGCTAAAAACATGAACATAAAAAGACTTTAAGAGATTTTCTCTTAAAGTCTTTTTTAAGTTTTGAGATAATTTGATGCTAATACTAGTTTAGATTTCTTTTTTTGAGATCAGCAAACATATCATACTCACGATCGGCTTTTTTCATAATTGCAGATGCTGTGAAATATCCACCAAATATAGCAAGAATTAATACAAAAATTGCACATAACACAATTACGGTATTGTCTTTTTTCTTACCTTTACCACCAAAGAGAGCTTCTACAACTCTACCTAAAGCACTTGGTGCATTTCGCGCTACACTAATAGTATTATGAATTTGAGCATATGAGTTCCAACCAGCAGTTAAACCATTAGCCAAAGTTTTCTTTTCCCAAAAGTTTTTTAAACTACGAATCCAAATGTAAAAACCAGTTGGAATCATAGTTATAACACAGAAAAGATAAATCAAATCTGATGCAAGTTGTTCAAACATCAAAATCGTTTCTTGATCTACTTTTGCCATTTGTAAAAAGAGTGGAGAAATAAGTAGTAAAATATAACCATATACCATAGTAAATCCGGCTATTGCCATAATGTAACCTACTACAATATAGACTCTAAAGCTACCGCCTACTTCTTTAGACTCTGACCAATACCGACCAACATAGTTTGCATTTGCCCATGAAATAATAAAATTAAGAGCGAGTGCGAATACCAAAAGAAAAATTGCCATAACCATATCTCCTTTGTTAATAATTCTTAGCACCTGATTGCATGCTAAATGTTAATTAGTTACTATAATAGGATTATAACATATTTTAGAGCCAATATCAAATAAATGAGAGAAAATTATGATATTTTATTTAGCTATAAAATTCGACAATTATACCGATTTAATATATAATATGAGTATGATTGTCAAAAAAGAGGGTAATTTTTAATGGATAAAGGTGTTATAACTGAAAAGAAATACAATAAGTTTTAAAGCTGCAATAAATAACATGGCTAAATAAAATAATGTAGCAGCACAATCAGTTTTACAAACATATATGCTAGAAAGACTATTAGAAAGAATATCGATTTCAAAATATAATGATAATAAAAGTAATTTATAAAAAACACTACACAAATAAAAAAATATATGTTACAATAAAAAACAAGTTAAAAATAAAAATATTTTGAATAAATATAAAAAAATGAAGGAGGAATTAATATGTCAGGACATAGCAAATGGCACAACATACAAGCAAAGAAAGGTAAAGCAGATGCAGCAAGAGGAAAAGTATTTACAAAATTAGGTAGAGAATTATTAATGGCAGTAAAACAAGGAGGAGCTGACCCAGCAGGAAACTCAAAATTAAAAGACGTTATAGCTAAATGTAAAGCAGCAAATATGCCAAATGATACAATAAATAATGCAATAAAAAAAGCAGCAGGAGCTGGTAATGCAGAAAACTATGAAGAAATGACATATGAAGGATACGGACCAAATGGAATAGCAGTTATAGTAGAAGCAGCAACAGATAACAAAAATAGAACAGCTGCCGATGTAAGACATGCATTTGATAAATGTGGTGGAAACTTAGGAACTAGTGGATGTGTATCATACCTATTTGCTAAAAAAGGTGTAATAGTTATAGATAAATCAAATTGCCCATTAGATGAAGATAGTCTAATGATGCTTGCAATAGAAGCAGGAGCAGAAGACTTCTCAGCAGAGGAAGAAGTTTATGAGATAACAACAGATCCAAGTAATTTCTCAGAAGTTAGAGAAAAATTAGAAGCAGAAGGACTAGAATTCTTAGAAGCAGGAGTACAAATGGTTCCATCTACATATGTTGCTTTAGATGAAGCAGGAGCTGCTAGAATGGAAAGATTATTAGATATGTTAGACGATTTAGATGATGTATCAGAAGTATATCATAATTGGGAAGAATAAAAAGATAAAATGCAAATCACAGCCAAAAAAGTTGTGATTTGTTTTTTTGAGAAGAAGAAGTTTAATCCTTAAGTAAATTATTAATTAAACTATTGATTAAACTAGTAATTTAAATATTAATTAAATTACTAGTTAAACTTGTACTAATTAAAATTTAAAATTGATTTGACATAATGTTACTGAAATGCTATAATTAAAAAAGTCACATGTAAAAAATGTTTCAAAGTGCATTGCACTAGAAAGGAAAAAATGAAAATAATTATATTATTAGTAGTATCATTAATTGTGTTTTATGCTATTATGCTTATACCAGCACGAGCAATGGTAAAAAAGCGAAAATACCTTGCTAAGGATATGCCAATTGGAAAAGCAAGTCAAAGGCATATACGGCAGCTTAAAAATTTGCTAAAAAATGCTGTAGACAATGATAAATTACCACAAGAGTTACTTGATTACACATGTACACTTCAAACTCACAAAGACAAATTTTGTTACTTAAAAGTTGAAGACAAGTATTTAAGTGTCAAAATGAATCAAAAAAGAAAGTTTGAAGTTATAGACACTGCATTAACTGAAAAAGCAGCAACAGGTATTATTGCTGGAGAGCTTACAGTATTTGTAGTAATAATCGCAGCAATTATTGCTGTAATAGTTGTTGCAGTGGCATGAATGAGTTATCATAACTTAAATTTAAAAAATGAATATGGGATAATAAAAATAGGAGAAATTTATAAATACAAATTTCTCCTATTTTTATGTTCTAAAACCTAGGGCCTGTACATATAATATTAATATTATGATACAAATAAATAATATATTAAGATGTTTTCCTAATGGAATAGTAAGAAAAATAGATGAATATTTCACCATAAACAATATAGGCTTAAACTATTTAGAAGAAATACGAATAAGAGTAAATAGGCCAATAATACTAAAATTAGGAAAAGAAGAAATTATAATTGAATATATAGTAAAGACAGAAGAGATATTAGAAATATTAGGACAACTATGTGATAATTCAATTTACAGTTATCAAAATCAAATATGTAATGGATACATAACTTTAAAAGGTGGGCATAGAGTAGGTATTTCTGGAAATGTAGTAATAAAAGACGGAAAGATAATAAATATATCATACATATCAAGTTTAAACTTTAGAATAGCAAAGCAAGTACTAGGAGCAAGCGACAAAATAATTAAATACATATTAAATAAAAATGAAAATACAATATATACAACTCTTATAGCTTCACCACCAGGAGTAGGAAAAACAACAATAGTAAGAGATTTAGTAAGAAGAATTAGCAACGGAATAGAGAATATTAATTTTAAAGGAATAAATGTAGGAGTAGTAGACGAAAGAGGAGAAATTGCAGCAATGTATAGAGGTGTTCCACAAAACGACATAGGTCAAAGAACAGATGTGTTAGATGGAGTTTCTAAGTCCATTGGAATGACAATGCTTATACGTTCAATGTCGCCAAAAGTAATTGTAGCAGATGAAATAGGAAAAAGAGAAGATGTGGATGCTATAAGATATGGAGTCTGCTCAGGAATAAAAGGAATATTTACAGCACACGCATCATCAATAGAAGATATAAAATTAAATCCGGCACTTAAAGACTTAATAGATAATTTTACATTTGAGAGAATTATATTTTTAAGTGACAAAAAAGAAAAATGTGGAATAGAAAAAGTATATGCATTAAATAAAGAAGAAAGGCATTATTATCAATTAAAATTAGAAGAATAAATTTAGTTCTAAATAGAAAAGTACAAGCATATAATTATTATATAAATAAAAAATAAGGACAAGTATTATGCAAATTATCAAATTTTTAACATTAATATTAATATTATCAAGTTGTACATATATAGGTGTTTTAATATCTAAGAAATACATCTCAAGAGAAAAACAATTAAAAGAAATGAAAAATGCATTAAATATATTTAGTACAAAAGTAAAGTTTACATATGAGCCAATTCCACAGATATATAGTGAAATATCTAAAAAAGTGAAATATGGTATTGGAGAAATTTTTGAAATCGCGTCTAAAAATATGGAAAATCTAAATGCAGGAGATGCATGGAATGATGCATTAGACAAGGTAAATACAAATATGACAAAAGAAGACATAGAAATATTAAAAGGACTTTCTAGTTTATTAGGAAAAGTAGATATGGAAGGTCAAATAAGTGAAGTAGAATTAGTAGATAGCTTTTTAAATACTCAAATAGAAAAAGCAGAAGAAGAAAAAACTAAATATTCAAAAATTTATAAAACATTAGGAATTACAGTTGGACTTGCCATAGTTATTATACTTATTTAAAAGATTTAGTGTAGGAGGAAATAAAGTAGTGGATATAAATTTATTATTTAAAATTGCAGCAATAGGAATATTGGTTGCAGTGTTACACCAAGTATTAGTAAGAGCAGGAAGAGAAGACCAAGCAATGATGACAACACTTGCAGGTTTAGTAATTGTTCTTACAATGGTAATAAAAGAAATAAGCACTTTATTTGATACTGTTAGAACTATATTTGGACTTTAACAGTAAACAAGATATTTTGGAGAAAATACATATGGATATAGTAAAAATAATTCGGAATTGGACTTGTAGCCCTTATAATTATAATAATACTTAAACAATATAAGCCAGAATTCGTAATATATGTTTCAATAATTGCAGGAGCATTAATATTAGGACTTATATTAAGTAAAATATCTGGAATAGTAGAACTTCTAAGTAATTTAGCAAATAAAACTTCTATAAATAATCAATTTTTAACATTGCTAATAAAAATAACAGGAATAGCATTTTTAACAGAATTTGCAGTAAGTATATGTAAAGATTCTGGAGAAACAGCAATAGCAAATAAAATGGATATGGGAGGAAAAGTAATAATAATATCAATGTCAATTCCAATAATATCAGGACTTTTAGAAACGGTTTTAAAAATTTTACCTTAGAGTTACCAAGGAGGATATGCAAATGAAAAAACTACTTGTAATAATAGCAACAATAATATTTCTAGTAAGTTTTACAAATGAAACAATAGCAAGTAGTGAAAATTCTACAATGTCTCAAGATGAAATAATTTCTTCTCAAAAAGACAGTTTAAACATATCCAAATTTATAGAAGAAGCACAAAAATATACATCAAATACATTTAAAGAATTAAACATAGGAGACTTACTAAATTCAGCAATTAGTGGAAATATAGACAATAAATTACTAGGAAAAAGCATACTGAATTTATTAGGAAAAGAAACAATAGTATCAATAAAAGTAATAGTAAGTATAATTGTAATAATTATAATACATAGCGTATTAAAAAGCATAAGTGAAGGTTTAGAAAATAAAGGAATTGCCCAAATTACGTACTACGTACAATACATATTAATAGTAACACTTGTTATGTCTAATTTTTCTAATGTAATAACAATGGTAAAAGACTCAGTAAATAATTTAGTAGGATTTTCTAACTCATTAATACCACTACTTATGACACTTATATTATCTACTGGAAGTATTGTAAGCGTAAACATTTTACAGCCAGTTTTATTATTCATAATAACTTTTATAGGAAACTTCATAAACACTGTTATAATACCACTTACGCTTGTATCAACAGCACTTTCGATAGTATCAAAAATATCAGATAGAATACAATTAGACAATTTATCAAAATTCTTTAAAAGTAGCGTAGTATGGATTTTAGGAGTAGTATTAACACTATTTGTAGGACTAGTTTCACTAGAAGGAAGTTTAAGCAGTACAGTAGATGGAATTACTGCAAAAACAACTAAGGCAGCGGTGTCTAGTTTCATACCAGTTGTAGGTAAAATATTGGGAGATGCAGTAGATACAGTAATAGGATGCACTACAATACTAAAAAATGCAGTTGGAATAGTTGGAGTAATAGTTGTAATAGGAATTTGTATATTGCCAATTATAAAACTAGTATTATTAATGACAACATATTATATAGGTTCAGCAGTATGCCAACCAATTGCAGACAAAAAAATAATAGATCTACTTTCACAAATGGGAGATACATTCAAAATACTACTTGCAATACTATGTAGTATGTCTGTAATGATTATAATTGGGACAACCTTAGTAATTAAAATTTCAAATAGTGGTTTAATGTATAGATAATATTTTAGTGGAGGAAAAATGAACTTTATAAATAGTTGGGTGGAAGGAATAATTGTTGCTGTGGTAGTTGCAACAGTTATAGAAATGATACTTCCAAATGGTAATAGTAAAAAATATATAAAAATAGTAATTGGTGTATATGTAATTTTCAATATAGTCTCACCTATTATAAGCAAAGTAACAGGAAGTGAATTTACAATAGAATCTATAACAAATATAAGTAAATATGAACAAGAAATTGAAAGATATCAAATAGACTCAAAAAAAGTGGATAATAATAATGAAGCTAATATTAAAGAAATATATATATTAAACCTAAAAAAAGATATAAAAGCAAAAATAGAAGCAAAAGGATATATTGTAAACAGTGTATATGTAAATGTTAATGACGATAGTGAGTACTCTATAAAAAATATAGAAATTGTAGCACATAAGAAAGAAAATAAAGAAAAAGAAGAAATTCAAGATAAAAGTAATGCAGTAAATGAAATAGAACGAGTAAATATTGAAGTCAATATTAATAATAATGAAAATAAGCAAAACGAAACTAAAAAAGAATATAAAGCATTAACAGAAAACGAGATAAAAGAAATAAAAACATATATAGGTTCTACATATGAAATAGATGAAAAAAACATAAAAGTAAATTAGAAATTATAATGCATAAAAATAAACTTTAAAAAATTTTATGAAAGAGAGGCAAAAATATGTTAAAAGAACAGATAGATAAGTTTAAAAATATTTTTAAGAATGAAGACGGAAACAATAAAAAGAAGATAGAAAATATAGTTGTATTTATAGTAATTTTAATAATAACAATAATAGTAATAAATATGATATTAAAAGATGATAATAAAGAAAAAACAAAACAAACTAATAGCATAGGAAAAACTTTAGCACAAACAGGAGAAAAGGTTATAGAAACAAGCAGTACAGAATATGATTTAGAACAAAGACTATCAGAGATATTATCGAAAATAGAAGGAGTAGGAAATGTTAAAGTTTTAATAACATATGCACAAAGCAGTGAAAAAAATTATATGTATAATGAGGATAGCACAACAAGTGATACAGAAGAAAAAGATTC
Organism: uncultured Clostridia bacterium; assembly: GCA_934154515.1. Lineage (GTDB taxonomy): Bacteria > Bacillota > Clostridia > TANB77 > CAG-508 > UMGS1663. The sequence goes on along the minus strand of CAKPGD010000002.1, from coordinate 11,281 downwards.
TGGTGGAGGAAACAGAAAAATAAGTCAGACTTCTACAAAAAAAGAAGTCATTTATGAAGAAATAGATGGCAAAAAAGTACCTATAACACAAAGTACAATTATGCCTAAAATTGAAGGGGCTGTTATTTTAGCAAGTGGAGCTAATAATAGTGAAGTCAAAATTAAAATTACTCAAGCTGTAGAAGCGGCAACTGGTCTTGCTACACATAAAATTCAAGTATTTGAAATGAAAAAATAATACGATAGCTAAAAGTTAATTATCTATAAAAAATTATAGATACGAATAGTAAAAATAAGAAAGGAATGGAATTTAAAATGAAAAATTTAAAGAAAAATCAAATAATAATTTTTGTAATAGCACTTATGTTAGTATCTGCAGGATACTTAAATTACACTGCAACAAATAAAGAAAATACTATACAAACTAGTTCAGAACTAAACTCAATAGATTATGCAGGAATAGGAGATGCAAGACTTGTAAGTAGTAATGCAATAGAAAGCAACACCATAGAAAGCATAGTCTCAAACGATGAAGAAGAAAGTTATACAGTAAGTGGAATATCAACTAATGAAGAAACAAAAAAAGATGAAGAAAAAGTAAATGAAACAAAAGAAAATGAAAATACAAAGGCTACAAACGAAGAAAAAAACAACACAGTAACAACAAATTCTAAAACAACAGACGAATATTTTTCATCATCAAAATTAACTAGAGATACAATGTATTCACAAATGCTTGAAACTTACGAAAAAATATTACAAAATGAAAACATTGCAGCAGACCAAAAAATGATAGCACAAACAGAAGTAAAAAACATAAATGACAATAAAAACAAAATAATGATATGTGAAAATCTTATAAAAACAAAAGAAATTGAAGACTGTGTAATATTTATAAATGGAGAAAGCATAAGTGTTGTAATAAAAAGCAATACACTAGAGCAAAATCAAATAGCACAAATTCAAAATATCATTTCCAGAGAAATGCAAGTAGAAGCAAATAATATACATATTAGTAATAGGTAGCTAGATTTTAAGCTACCTTTTTATATTATAAAAAAATTTAGAAAAAGTGTTGTAAAAAAATAAATTATTGATATAATTAAGACAAGTTTGGAAACAAATAAAAAATGTTTAGGAGGAAAAAAATATGGTAAAGAAAGTGGCAATACTTGCAAATGGTGGAGATGTTTCAGGATTTAACGCAGTAATAAGAGCAATAGTTAAAACAGCTGAAAATAACGGTGTGGAATGTTATGGATTCATCGATGGATATAGAGGATTATTAAAAAACGACTATATCAAATTAAGTAGCAGTGATACTGCATCAGGAATATTACAAAAAGGTGGATCAATTATATCATCTTCAACAAATGCAAACGTTTTTAAATATAAAGTAGTAGACGAAAATGGAAACGTAACATATCAAGATTTATCAGAAAAATGCGTTCAAAATGTAAAAGAAGACGGATTTGACTGCATTTTTACACTTGGTGGAGATAGCACACAAAAATCAGCAAGGGACTTTTCTTTAAGAGGAATAAATGTAATTGGTGTTCCAAAGACAATAGACAACGACGTAGCATGTACAGATATTACATTTGGATACAATACAGCAGTTTCTGTTGCAACAGAAGCATTAGATAGACTTCATACGACAGCAGAAACACATAACAGAATTATGGTTTTAGAAGTTATGGGAAGAGAAGCTGGATGGATAGCACTAGAGTCAGCAATAGCAGGTGGTGCAGATATTGCATTAATTCCAGAAATTCCATATGATATAAATAAAGCAGCAGAAGCAATAAAAAGAAGACAAGCAATAGGCAAAAACTTTGCAATAGTAGTAGTTTCAGAAGGAGCTTTTCCAAAAGGCGGAGAAATAGCAGTAGAAGGACAAAGAGACAATGGAGCAGGAGTTATAAATACAAAACTAGGAGGTGCAGGAGAAAGAGTAGCACAAGAACTAGAAAAACTAACAGGATTAACTTCAAGATGTACAGTACTTGGATATATGCAAAGAGGCGGAACACCTACTCCATATGATAGAGTTCTTTCTACAAAATACGGAGCAAAAGCAATGGAACTAGCATTAGAAGGAAAATTCAACGTACTAACAATATTAAAAAACGGAAAATTAGATAGTGTTTCATTAGAAGAAGTTGTTGGAAGCAATAAAGAAATAGGAGCAGTTCAAGATGGAATGATATCTAACAATGTTAAACTTGTTACAATGGATGATGACCTAGTAAAAACAGCAAGAGATATAGGAATTAATTTAGGAGATTAATATTAATCTTTTTAACAGAAAAATTTATATAGTTTATAAGAAAAAACGGGAATCTATTATTAGAAATCCTGTTTTTTTATGCGTGACTATTATTTGATGTTAGCTTGAAAACAAATAAAAAAGTGCCTAAAATAGTAAAAGATAAATTTTCGAAGAAAAACTTATTGACTTAACAAATATTTAATAGTAAAATAATGTAAAATAAGTAGCAACTTAGTTACATAATTATAAATAATGATGAAAGATAGACAAAATAATAAGCTAAAAAGGCATAAATATGTAACAAAAAGAGCAAAATAAAACAAAAGAAGGAGATAAAAGAAATGTACAAAGTTAAAGGTAAATTAAAAAATCAAAAAGCCATAACATTAATAGCTTTAGTTATCACAATAGTAGTGTTAATAATATTAGCGGGAATAACAATAAGTATGACAATAGGAAATAATGGAATAATAACACGAGCAAGAGAAGCCAGAAATTTATATATAAATGCACAGGAAGAAGAACAAGTAAGATTAAATGTACTTGCTGAGCAATTAGCAAATGGAGAAACAGGAAGTGACGAAAATAAATCACCAAAAAGTACAAAAGATTTAACAGCAGGAACTTATATAAAATATAATACAGGACTAAGCAATGTAGGAGAAAATGGAGTAGTAATATGTAGAGTATTATATGATGCAAATTCAGAATATGGTTTGCAAATAATAGCAGATAAAAATATAGCAGATGTAACTTTAGGAGGAAATGATTGGGCTACTGGAAGAGATTCTTATAATAATGCAATAACAACTCTAAATACAGAAGCAGGAAAATATTTAAATAGAGCATATGCAACAGATGCAAGATGTGTAGGAAGTGTGCCAACAATTAAAAATGGAACATTTATAAATAAAAATTCAGAAAACGCAGGACCAGTTACTTTACAATTTGGCTCATCAGTTGCAGGAGCAAATAGTATGAAAGGAGAAGATGTAAACTACAAAACGGATAAAGCACAACTAGAAAGCTTAAATATATGGAAAACAGGGGAAAACTATTGGTTGGCGTCTCGCCGTGTACTTTCAGACCCATATGGCTGCAACTTCTATGTACGTGATGCATATAACATTGGATTATCAAATGATACAAGGCTATGTAATATAGATGATAAAAACAGTAAGACGTATGGCTACGCATACTCTTTAGGTCTTCGTCCATGTTTCTCTCTAAAATCTGATATCAAGATAACAGGAGGAAGTGGAACAAGCGAAAATCCATATACCATGTAGATTATTTAAGAAAGCAGAAATGCTTTCTTTTTTTGCCTAAAATTGTAGTATACAAATAATCAAGCAAAAACAATAAAAATTTATATCAAAAAAAGACTCACAAAAAGTAATAAATAAATAGAAAATTATTGAAATAAATGGATTTTTTTGTTAAAATAAGTAAAGATTGTAAAAAGAAATATTTGAGGAGAGATTTTAATGTTAGATTTTAAAAAAATAATAGCAGAAAGTATTGCAAAAGCAACAAATTTAAATAAAGAAGAGTTAGAAAATTATATAGAAGTTCCAAAAGATACAAGTATGGGAGATTATGCATTTCCATGCTTTAAACTTGCAAAAGAACTAAGAAAAGCACCACCAGCAATTGCAAGTGATATAAAAGAAAATATAGAAGTAGACGAAAAACTTATTTCTAAAGTTGAAATAGTTGGAGGATACTTAAATTTCTTTGTAAATAATACAGCTTTAGTAGAAGATGTTTTAAAGGAATTTTCAGAGAAAAAAGAAAAATATGGAACAAGTACAATAGGTAATGGAAAAAATATAGTAATAGACTATTCATCTCCTAATATTGCAAAACCATTTCATATAGGACATTTACGTTCAACAGTAATTGGTGGAGCATTATACAATATATACAAATATTTAGGTTATAATGTAACAGGAATAAACCATTTAGGAGACTATGGAACACAATTTGGTAAGCTAATAGAAGGATATAAAAGATGGGGAAAAGAATATAACATAGAAGCCAAGCCAATAGATGAACTTACAAAAATATATATAAGAATAAATGCACTTTGTAAAGAAGACGAAAGTGTTTTAGAAGAGTGTAGAAACAACTTTAAAAAATTAGAAGATGGTGATGAGTACTGCACTGAAATATGGAAAAGATTTAGAAGTTTAAGTTTAAAAGAATTCCAAAAAGTATATGACTTATTAGGAAGCAAATTTGACTCATGGAATGGAGAAGCTTTCTATTCAGATAAAATGGCAGAAGTAGTAGAAAAATTAGAAGCAACAGGAAAACTTGTAGAATCTGAAGGAGCAAGAATAATAGAATTAGGCGAAGATACAGCACCATGCATTATAGGAAAAACAAATGGCTCAACAACATATGCAACACGTGACTTAGCAGCAATACTTTATAGAGCAAGAACATATGACTTTGATAAAGCTTTATATGTAACATCTTATGAACAAGTGCTACATTTTAAACAAGTATTTGAAGTAGCAAAACTTTTAGGATTAGATGAGAAATATACAAATGGATTAGAACATGTTCCATTTGGAATGGTAAGACTAAAAGAAGGAAAAATGTCTACAAGGGAAGGAAATATTATAAAATTAGAAGATTTACTAAATGAAGCTATTTCAAGAGCTTTAAAAGTAATAGAAGAGAAAAATCCAGAACTTGAAAATAAAGAAGAGGTTGCTAAAAAAGTTGGAATTGGAGCAGTTATATTTAATGACCTTTCAAATAATAGAATTAAAGATGAAGTGTTTGACTGGGATGTAATGCTTAATTTCCAAGGAGAAACAGGACCATATATTCAATATATTTATGTACGTACAAAAAGTGTACTTGAAAAAGCAGGATATATACCAAACTTTGAAGATATAGATGTTTCAACATTAAATGATGAACAATCAATTGAAACAATAAAAACTATTTATAATTTTGAAGATGTTTTAAAACAAGTAACAGACAAAAATGAACCATCTATATTGTCAAGATATTTAATAGATTTAGCACAAAACTTTAGTAGTTTTTACAATGCAAATAAAATAATTACAGACGACAAAAAACTACAAGACGCACGTTTATATTTAACATATGCAGTAGGAACAATATTGAAATCAGGTGCTAGTTTACTTGGTATTGAAATGCCAGACCGTATGTAAAAATAAAACACAAATTAGGGGAAAAAATGAAAATAAAAAGATTGATTTTTTTAACATTAATAATAATAAATTGTATAACAATATTTCACTTTTCTAATCAAGTAGCAGATACATCAAGTAATACAAGTGGAAGAGTAGTAAATTTCATAATAACTACTTTTCCACAATTTAAAAATATGCCAGAAAATGAAAAAGAGCAAATAGCACAAGAAATTTTACAACCAATAGTAAGAAAATTAGCTCACTTTTCAATATACACATCATTAGGAATATGGGTAATGAGCTTTGCTTTAACATTTAACAATACAGACTTAAAAAGGGGCATATATAGCTTACTTTTTGGAATTGCGTATGCAACGTCAGATGAGATACATCAGCTATTTATAGAAGGAAGAAGTTGTGAATTAAGAGATGTCTGCATAGACTCATTAGGAGTACTAACAGGAATAGTAATTGTTATGATAATTGTAACTATTTTTCGAAAAATAAAACAGAAAGGAATGCTAGAAGAAAAATCTAACATTAATTAAAAAAAATGAATGAAAAAGTAGATGTATTACTTGCAACATATAATGGAGAAAAATACATAAAAGAACAAATAGAAAGTATATTAAACCAAACATATACAAATATTAGAATAATAATTTCAGATGATTGTTCAAAAGATGGAACAAGAGAAGTCTTAAAACAATATGAAAATAATGAAAAAATAGAAATATATTATCAAGAAAATAATTTGGGTTATGTGCGTAATTTTGAATTCTTACTAAATAAAGTGGAAAATAATTTATATATGCTATGTGATCAAGATGATGTATGGAAAAAAGAAAAAATAGAAAAAACAGTAGAAAAACTTGAAAAAGAAAATTTAGATTTAGTTTTTGGAGATTTACAAGTAGTAGACGAGAACTTAAATACTATACACAATTCATATAATGCATATATGCATTTGAATCATAAAATAAAAAAATACCATAAAGATTATAGACTTCAATATTTATATAATTGTATGACAGGATGTACAATGCTTTCTAAAAAAGAATTTTTAAAAGAAATTTTACCACTTCCAAAAAATTCAAAATATATGATTCATGACTATTGGATAGGATTAATAGTTTCTTTAAAAGGAAAAGTAGGATATTTAGAAACACCATACATATTATATAGACAACATGGCAAAAATCAAGTAGGAACTAAAAAAGCAAGCAAAACAGCAAGCAAATTAGACGAAGTAAGAGATTTATCTATAAATAGCAGAATTGGAACATTTGAAACATATGTACAAAATGAACAAATATTCAATGAAAAATTAAGAAAACAAAATGTACAAGCATTAGAATATTTTAAAATGTTAAGTAAAAAGAAAAACTTCAATTTTAGAAAGTGGAAAATTTTTATAAAATTATATAGATATGAAATGCCTAGCCAATTTATGAAAAACTTTATAGTTCTAAACTTACCATTTTTCGTAAGAATAGTATTTGATTTAAAAAATAAAAAAAGAAATAAGGAATATTAATAAAAATGAAAAAAGTACAAGTATTGCTATCAACTTATAATGGAGAAAAATACCTGGAAGAGCAAATAAAAAGTATATTAAAACAGGAAAATGTAGAAATCTCAATTTTAATAAGAGATGATGGCTCAAAAGATAGAACAATAGAAATATTAAAAGAACTATCAGAAAATTATAATAATATAGCATATTATGAAGGAGAAAACCTGGGACCTGCAAGAAGTTTTATGGAGTTGGTTGATAAATCAAATAAAACAGACTACTATGCGTTTGCAGACCAAGATGACATATGGATGCCTAAAAAATTAATATCTGCTATTGAAAAAATTGAAAATAATTCAAAAGACTTAGAAACACCAACATTATATCTATCATCATTAGAAATTGTAGATGAAAATTTAAACTTTATTGAAAATAAATTAGTCTCTGGAAATTTTACATTTGAAGGAGCAATGATTAAGAATTTTGCAACTGGTTGTACAATGGTTTTTAATGAAAAGCTATGTGATATAATAAGAATGTATAAACCAAAATATATAATAATGCATGATTCATGGATAACAAGAGTATGTTATGCAATTGGAGGAAATGTAATAATAGATGAAAAAACATATATAAAATATAGACAACACGGAGATAACGTTCTAGGTTATAAAGACGAGGGTATTCAAAAATTAAAAAAACAATTCAAGATAGCATTTAAAAATAACGTAAGTATGAGAGTTAATATAGCAAAAGAACTAAAAAATGGATATGAAAATTTATTAACAAAAAATGCAAAAGAAGTAATAGATAACTTATTAAGCTATCAGAAAAACAAAAAGGCAAAGAAATATTTACTAAAAAATAAAGAATTTAGAAGTAACAATAAAAAAATAGATTTAAAAATGAAATTAGCAATTTTGCTTAATAAATTTTAATTAATAAGATATAAAATATAAATGAAAGGGATTAATCAGGCTAATAGATTAATATTTCTATAAGATGATTATACGAAAAAAATGGAAGAAAAACATGTATTTTTAATCGGTTCAAATGGAATTCCAGCAAAATACGGTGGATTTGAAACATTTGTAGAAAATTTAACAGCAAAGAAAGAAAGCCAAAATATAAAATATCATGTAGCGTGTATAGGAGAAGACAACTCAGAATTTGAATATAACAATGCGAGATGTTTTAATATAAAAGTACCCAATATAGGGGCAGCAAAAGCAGAATACTATGATTTAATAGCATTAGAAAGAACAATAAAATATATAAAGAAAAACAACATTCATAATGCAATTGTATATATACTTGGAACAGGTGTAGGATTATTTGTGGGATTTTATAAAAAAAGATTTCACAAATTAGGTGCAAAAGTGTATGTTAACCCAGATGGATGTGAATGGAAAAGAGCTAAATGGAATGCAGTATTAAAGAAATTCTTTAAAGTCTGTGAAGGAAAAATGGCAAAACATGCAGACCTATTAATTTGTGATTCTATAAGCATTGAAAATTATATAAAAGAAGAATATAAAAAATATAATCCAAACACTACTTTTATAGCATATGGTTCTGACATAACAAAGGTAGAAGAAAATAATGAAAAATTAGAACAATGGTACAAAGAAAAAAATATAAAAAGAAATAATTACTATCTAATAGTAGGTAGATTTGTTCCAGAAAACAACTATGAAACAATGATAAGAGAATTTATGAAATCAAATATAGATAAAGACTTAGTAATTATAACAAATGTAGAAAAAAATAAATTCTATGAATATCTAAAAGAAAAAACTGGCTTTGAAAAGGATAAAAGAATAAAATTTGTAGGAACAGTATATGACCAAGAACTACTTACATTAATTAGAAAAAATGCATATGGATATTTACATGGACATGAAGTAGGAGGAACAAACCCATCTCTATTAGAAGCTCTTTCAACTACAAAATTAAATTTATTATTAGATGTAGGTTTTAATAATGAAGTTGCAAAACAAGGGGCAAAATATTGGAATAAAGAAGAAGGAAATTTAAGTTCTTTACTAGAAAAAATGGAAAGTATTTCTAAAGAAGAAATAGAAGAACTAGCAAAAAAAGCAAGAAAAAGAATAGAAGACGAATATAACTGGAAAAGAATTGTAGAAAAATATGAATCAATTTTTAACCAACCTATTGACAACAATAATAAATTTTAGTATAATTTTAAGGTACTGAAAATAAACGACTATGTAAATAGATATACATATAGAATAACTTACTTAAAAGAGGAGGGAATTAAAATGGCACAACCAAAAAGAAGATGGTCTAAAGCAAGAACAGGTTTAAAAAGATCAACATGGAAATTAGAAAATAAAAACTTAGTAGCATGTCCACATTGTCATGAAATGATGATGCAACATAGAGTATGCCCAACATGTGGTTACTATAATGGAAAAGAAGTAGTTGCAAAGAAAGAAGACTAATTCTTAAATTGTTAACGAAGTAGCAAAGTAGCATTTTATGTGCTGCTTTTTTTCGTGCAAAAAAGTATTTCATATATATTACATTTTTATTACGTATATTTAAAAAAATAAGCATATGTGATAGAATACAAAAAACAAGAGAACAAGTAAAAGAAAGGAAACTACAATGAACAAAGTACAGAAAATAATACAACAAATAAAAACAAACAAATGGATACATTATGTAATAATTATAGTAATAGGAATAATTTTAAGTATTCCATTAAGCCAAATACAATTAAGAGATACACATGATGGTTCATTACATTTATTAAGAATTTTGGGAACAGAAAATACTTTCAAAATAGGAGAAATACCACCAATTGTAGCTCCATATTTCTGCAATAATGGTGGCTATGCAATGAATTTATTTTACAATCCGCTAGTTACATATATTCCACTTTTAATAAAATTAGTGGTTGGAACATATGCTTTGGCCTTAAAAATATTCGCAGGAATATGTATAACATTGTCTGGAATAACAATGTATAAATTTGTAGAAACTGTGACAAAAAATAAGGCAATATCATTGTTTTCGGCAATAGCGTATATGATAGCACCATATAAATTAGTAGATGTGTATATAAGATTTGCAATAGGTGAATTTGCTGCATTTGTATTTATGCCAATACTATTTATAGGAATTTATAATCTTTTTAATGGGGATAAAAAGAAGCATTATTTTATAGCAATAGGAGCAACTGGATTATTACTAACTCATACAGTAACAACGTTTTATATGGCAATATTATGTGTAATTTACATATTATTTAACATAAAAAAGTTAAAAGAAAAAGATGTAATAAAGAAAATATTTATAAATGGAGCGTTTATACTTTTAATATCAGCATTTTTTTTACTACCAATGCTAGAAGCAAAGGCAACAACAGAATATCCAATATTTGATGATGAAATAATGGCTACAAATGCAAATTATGTTAGCGGTAACACAATAGATATTAGTGAATTCTTTGTAGATAAATGGGCTCTAATAAGTGATGATAAAAAAGCTTGCTCATTTGTAATAGGAGTACCAATATTTGTATTATTTATATTAACAATATTCACATATAAAAAAGTAGATAAAAAATACAAAGATTTTTATATCTTATCACTAATGTTTTCTATAATATCTTTATATATGGCTACAAAATACTGCCCATGGATGATATTTCCAAACTTCCTTTGTAAACTACAATATCCATGGAGAATGATAGGATTTTTTAACTTTTTCTCAGCATTTGCAGTTGGAGTTAATATGTATATATTAATTAAATGGATATTTAAAAAAGATTTATCAAGATTAATAGCAACATTAATATTAATAGTTGCAATGGTAGGATATACATTACCAATAATTTTACAATATAAAACAGATGACAATACTAAAGATGAAAAATATGAGAAACAAAATATTAACAACCCATATGTATATCATTTAAGTATAAACAGAGAATACTTACCTAAAAAAGCTCTTCTTTTACAACGTACATATTTAAAAGAAAGAAAGGACAAAATATATGTATTACAAGGAAATGCAAATATAGTATCAGAAGAAAAGAAAGATTTAGAAAATACTGCAAAAATAGAAAACGTAGAAAAAGGAACAATATTAGAAATGCCATTTTTCTATTATCCAGGATATGAAATAACATTAGAAATTAATGGAGAAAAAACTATTTTAAAAACAATAGAATCAGACAATGGATTTGTAGCTTGTGAAATTCTAGAAGATGTAGAACAAGCAACTATTTCAACAAAATATGTAGGAACAAAATTAACAAAAATATCTTACATAATATCTTTAATAAGT
>CAKPGD010000001.1 GCA_934154515.1 uncultured Clostridia bacterium | reverse complement strand
ATCAAACGGGAATAAAAGATTACACATATGTAGTAGCTACAGGAGACACAATAGTAAAAGAAATAAAAAATCAAACAATAACAGAATATACAATAGATGGATTAGAAAGTGCAACAGAATATATAGTATATATGCTAGCGTATGATAATGCTGGGAATGTAAGAAAGAGTAATGAAAAAATAGTTACAACGGAAGTAAGAAAATATAAATGGCAAAAATACTCAGTAAACTCAAACACTGAAATTAAATTTGCAGATGAATATAAAGATGAAGTAAAAATATCTTCATATTATATATATAGTATGAGTGGGATTAGCTATAATAATATTTATGCAATAGATAAAGATAAATGTTGTTGGATACGCCCTTATGCTACAAAAATTCGAAAAAATATATATGAAATTTATCTTCCAGATATAGAAGGAAAATGGTTAGCGGAAAGCGAAACACCTAATATAATTTATCATGGAGATTATGCATTAGAGGGAAATAGAGGAACAAACACGTGGAAAATAGTAATAAAAAATGCACAAATAAGACAAGTAATAAAAAATATAATTTATTCAAAAGGAACTATTAATTATGGAGATATATTTTCTGAATTAGAAAATGAATATCCTAAGAATGGATATCAAGATGGATATTGGTATGTATTTGTTAAATAAAATTAGTAATATAAAAATATAAAAAGTTTAACAATATAAAACACATAAAAAATGATATTAATAATTTGTTTATATATGCACAAAAATGATTTATCTATTATACCTACATTAAATTTATAATAAACGACTTTAATATAAGAAAATATATATAATATCATAGCGTTAATCTTTTATATAATTATATTTTATACATTTTTAAAATAATATTTTAAAAATGTATAAAAATTATTGAATAATACAACATATTATAGTATAATATATAAAAGAAGGAGGCAAGAAATTTATGAATAATTATATAAAAAGAACCATAGAGAAAACCGTAAAAGATATGGCTAATTCTTTTCCAGTAGTAATGATAACTGGTCCAAGACAAGTAGGAAAAACTACATTATTAAATATGTTAATAAAACAAAGTAATGAAAATATAAATTATGTTACATTAGACAATTTAGATGCTAGAAAGTTAGCAGTAGAAGACCCAGAATTATTTTTAAAAACATATAAAATGCCATTAATTATAGACGAATTTCAATATGCACCTAATTTACTATCATATCTTAAAATTATAATAGACAAAAAAAGAATACAAAGTTTTGAAAAAGATAATATACAAAAAAATGGATTATTTTATTTAACAGGTTCACAAGCTTTTCAAACTATGAGCAATGTAACAGAATCGTTAGCAGGAAGAGTTGGAATACTAAATTTATATGGATTAACAAAAAGAGAAATTGAAAATGTAACTGAAACATTTTTTATTCCAGACAAAGAAATATTAGAAAATAAAGTAAGAACAGAAAATTTAGATATAATACAAATATACGAAAGAATAATAAAAGGAAGCTATCCAGAAATATATAATAACGATATTATGAATATAAGAAATTATTTTGAAACTTATATAACTACGTATATAGAAAGAGATATAAGACAACTAATAAATGTTCAAGATGAACTAAAATTTTATAAATTTATAAGTAACGTAGCTGTAAGAACAGGGCAAGAACTAAATATGTCAGATATATGTAACGAACTAGGAATAACTAGTGCAACAGGTGATAGTTGGCTTTCAATACTAGTTAACACGGGGTTGGTGTATTTGTTACAACCATATTCAAATAATAATATTGCTAGGATAGTGAAAAAACCAAAAATATATTTTATGGATACCGGACTTGCTTGTTATTTAGCAGGATATTTAGATGCAGTAACATTAGAAAAAAGTGCATTTAATGGTCCTATTTTTGAAACATATATTATAACTGAAATAATAAAGTCATATGCAAATCAAGGAATGAATGCAAGAAAATATTTATATTATTATAGAGATAATAATGGAAAGGAAATAGACTTAATTATAGTGTACAATAATACAGTTTATCCAATAGAAATTAAGAAAAGTGCTAACCCAAAGGTGGATGCTATAAAAAACTTTAAAGTAATAGAAAAGTTTGGAATGAAAATTGGGAATGGTGGAATTATTTGTATGAAAGAAAATTTATTTCCAATTGATGAAAACAATAATTATATTCCAATAGAACTAATTTAATAAAATAGTTTTAGAAATCAAGTTACTAAATAGAAAGTTTAATAACTTGATTTTTTATTTATGTAAAATCAAACAATTCATATAGACAATAAATTCAAAAACAAATGTTCTAAAATCTATTGACTTTTTCACTTTTTATTTATATAATGAACAAAGAAAATTTGTTAATAAATATTAAAATTTTGGAGGAAAGCAAATGAAATTTGTACACATAGCAGATATGCACTTTGATACACCTTTTAGCTTATTAAGTGATAGAAGAGATTTAGGAGAAATAAGAAGAGTAGACCAAAGAAAAGCATTTAAAAAAATGATAGATTATATTAAAGAAAATAATATACCATATTTATTTATTGCGGGAGATTTATACGATCAAGATTATATAAGACAAAGTACAATAGAATTTATAAATAATTGTTTTAAAGAAATACCAGAAACAAAAATATACATAACCCCAGGAAATCATGATCCATATTTAAAGAATTCATATTATGCAAAATATTCTTGGAATAATAATGTAAAGATATTCACAGGAAAAGTAGAAAAAGTGGAAAACTCTGAATTTAATTTATATGGATATGGATTTGAAAATTTTTATTGTAAAGATTCAGGAATAGAAAAAATTGTACTAGAAGACAAAGAAAAAATAAACGTATTACTAACTCATGCAAATTTAGATAGTGGATGTATAGAAGGAAGGGAATATAATCAACTTTCAAGTAGTAAATTAAAGAAGGTCGGTTTTGATTATGTAGCCTTAGGACATATACATAAAAGAAATAATTCTAATGAAAATAATAGTATTGTGTATCCAGGTTCAACAATATCATTGGGATTCGATGAATTAGGAAAACATGGAATGATAGTAGGAAATATAGAAAAAGAAAAAATAGAATTAGAATTTATACCATTAGATGATAAAGAGTTTAAAAAAATAGAAGTAAACATAACGAATATAAATACAATTGAAGAATTGTTAGAAAAAATAAATGAATTAGAACTAGAAGAGAAGAGTCTATATAAAATTATATTAGTAGGAAACAGAAACTTTGAAATTAATATATATAAACTTTATAAATTAATAGAAATACGTAATGTTATAAAAATAAAAGACAAAACAAAAATAGGCTACAATTTAGAAGAAATTTCAAATGATTTTACATTAAAGGGAATATTTGCAACAGAAATGGTAAAAAAATTACAAGAAGAAAATATAGACAAAGAAATTATAGAAAAAGCAATTGAAATAGGAATGAATTCTTTAAATTAAAAAAATAAAGCTGAAGGAGGGAGCAAAATATAATGAAAATAGACAACATAAAAGTAAATGCATTTGGAAATTTAGAAGATAAACAAATAGAACTTTCAAACAATATAAATATAATAAAAGGCAATAATGAAAGTGGAAAATCTACTCTTTTAAAGTTTATAGCAAGTATGTTTTATGGTGTAAGCCATAATAAAAGAGGAAAAAACTTTTCAGATTATGATAGATTCAAGCCATGGAGTGGAAAAGAATATTTAGGTAAAATGGTATATGAGTTAGATAACGGTAGAAAATATGAAATATTTAGAGAATTTGATAAAAAATCACCTAAAATTTATGATGAAGAATTAAATGATATTTCAAAAGAATTTACTATAGATAAAACTAATGGAAATATGTTCTTTACAGAACAAACAAAAGTAGATGAAGCAACATTTTTATCTACTTTTGCTTCAATGCAAACAGAAGTAAAACTAGAAAAAAACGAGCAAAATATATTAATACAAAAAATAGCCAACCTAGCAGGAACTGGGGAAGACAATGTATCATATAAAAAAGCATTAGAAAAAATAAATAAAAAACAAATAGAAGAAATAGGAACATTAAGAAGTTCAGGAAGACCAATTAATGTAGTAAAGGAAGAACAATTTAAATTACAAGATGAAATAGGAGAGCTAGAAGAATTTAAAGATAAAAGGTATGAAATAGAAGAAAATAAAAATAACTTAGAATCAAATATAGCACAAGATGAAAACAAATTAATAGTCTTAAAAGAATTTAAACAACTACAAGACGAAGAAAAAATAGAACAAGAAAAAATAAACTTAAATGAAAAAATGATAAATACAGAAAGAGAAAAAGTAAACGAACTAAAGTTACAAAAAGAAACAATAAGAGAAAATATTAAAGAAATAGAAAAAATAAATGTAGAAGAAAAACAAATAAAAAAATCTAAAAATAGTTTACCAATAATAATTTTTATAATAACAATAATTTTAACAATTGTTTTTATAAAAAACATTCCTGTTATGGCAATATTTTTAGGAATTAGTATTATTGATTTTATTATTCTTATAACAAAAATAATAAAAAACAGAAGAAAATTAAAGGAAAACGAAAATAAAATAAGAAAACAAAAAGAAGAATATAAAAATAAAATAGATGAACAAAAAAATGATTTAGAAAGAGTCAATACACAAATAGATTTACTAGAAAAATCAATTCAAGAAAAGCAGGAAGAAATACAAAATAATAAAAATATACTTAATATAAAGGTAGAGACAAAGCAAAAAGAGCTAACTCAAAAACATAAAATAAATATAAATTTAAAAGATAATATTTCATATCAAATAGATGCACTACAAACTCAAATAAATAATAATAAATTACAACTACATTCATTAGAAATAGATAAAAATAATATAATGCCAAAGCTTGAAAAAATGGCAAGTATGGAAGAAAGACTACAAGAGTTAAACGAAAAAGAACAAGAACTTCTAAAATACAATGAAAGCTTTGAACTCGCAAAAAAAGTTTTAGAGTTAGCATATACAAAAATGAAAGAAAATATAACTCCTAAATTTACAGAAAATTTATCTAAAAGTGTTGCAAAAATTTCAAATGAAAAATATAAAAAAGTAAGAATAAATGATGAAGAAGGAATAATAGTAGAAAAGGAAAACGGAGAATATGTAAATGCAGAAAAATTAAGCATAGGAACTATAGATCAACTATACATATCATTAAGATTTGGGGCAATGAAAGAAATATCAGAAGAAAGTATGCCAATAATTTTAGACGAAGCATTTGCATATTATGATGAAGAAAGATTAAAAAATGTTCTTACATATATAAGCAAAGAGTATGAAAATAATCAAATAATCATATTTACATGTACTAACAGAGAAGTGGAGATATTAGACAAAGAAAACATTAAATATAATTTAGTGAATTTATAATAGAATCTAAAAAGATACAGGATATAATAAGAAAGCTATCGTAAGTATAAAATATTGATGGTTTGAAATTGCAAATGCAATTATAACTTGTTTTTCAATTATAAATATATACAAAAAGAAAATAATTGAAATATTAAAATTGTAAAAAGAAAACCGCTAAACAGCGGTTTTTCCTATTGAATAAAATAAAAAAATGTAGTATAATACCATAGGATTAAATAAAAAAGGAGAATATTTATGTTTGATAAATTAGAAACTGTAGAAAAACGTTATGAAGAATTAACACAAAAAATAAGTGACCCAGAAGTAATATCAAGAACAAACGAATGGCGTGAATATATGAAAGAACATGCAGAATTAGAACCAATAGTTGAAAAATATAGAGAATATAAAAAAGCAAAGCAAGCATATGAAGAAGCAAAAGAAATGATGAACGACCCAGAAATGAAAGATTTAGCAGAAGAAGAGATGCTTGCAAATAAAGAAGCTATGCCAAAAATAGAAGAAGAACTAAAAATACTTTTAATTCCAAAAGACCCAGATGATGATAAAAACGTTATTTGTGAAATCCGTGGAGGAGCAGGTGGAGAAGAAGCAGCCCTATTTGCAGCAACATTATTTAGAATGTATTCAATGTATGCAGAAAGAAAACATTGGAAATTAGAAGTAGTAAACGAAAATGCAACAGAACTTGGAGGATATAAAGAAATATCTTTTATGATAACAGGAAAAGGGGCATATAGTAGACTAAAATTCGAAAGCGGTGTACACAGAGTACAACGTGTACCAGACACAGAAAGTAGCGGTAGAATTCATACTTCAACAGCAACAGTTGCAGTTCTTCCAGAAGTAGAAGATGTTGAAATAGATATAAACCCAGCAGATATAAAGTTAGAAGTGTATAGAGCTTCAGGAGCTGGTGGACAACACGTAAACAAAACATCATCAGCAGTAAGATTAATACACGTTCCAACAGGAATAGTAGCGGAATGTCAAACAGAACGTTCACAAGTACAAAATAGAGAATATGCAATGAGGCTTCTTCGTTCAAGATTATATGAAGTAGAAAGACAAAAAAGAGATAGTGCAATAGCAAATGAAAGAAAGAGTCAAGTAGGTTCTGGAGACAGAAGCGAAAAAATACGTACATACAACTATCCACAAGGTCGTATAACAGACCATAGAATAGGAATGAACGTATATCAATTTGAAGATTTCCTAAACGGAAACTTAGATGAAATGATAGATAACCTAATAGCAGCAGATAGAGCAGAAAGACTAAAAGGTGAAGAAGAATAAAAAATCTTGTAAAATGCAAAGAAAATAAATAAAAAGAATAAATCACACTTCTTAAAAATAAACTAATAAAAAGTTTATTTTTAAGGGGTGTTTTAATTTGAATGAAATATTAAAAACAACGTTAATAGGATTATTTTTTGGAACATTTGGAACAACAATAGGAGGAATAATAGGAGTATGCTTTAAAAAAACATCTAACAAATTTCTTAGCTCTATATTATCATTTGCATCAGGATTAATGCTTGCAATAGTATGTTTCGACTTAATACCAGAAGCAATGGAAATATCAAATATATTTAGCGTACTTATAGGAATTATCGCAGGAATAATAATTATGATATTATGTGATATATTAGTAGAAAATAAATTTAGTTTAAAAAACAAAAGATTCAATAATAATTCTTTATTAAAAACAGGAATAATAGTAAGCATAGGATTAGCTCTTCATAATTTTCCAGAAGGTTTAGCAATAGGCTCAGGTTTTGGAGCATCACTAACATTAGGATATTCACTTGCAATAGCAATATGCTTACATGACATACCAGAAGGAATAAGTATGGCAGTTCCAATGAAAAATGGAGGAATGAATCCAATAAAGGTAGTCTTTTATGTTATATTATCTGGGGTAACAACAGGAATAGGAGCATTCTTTGGAGCACTAGTTGGAGGAATCTCTCAAAACGTAATAGCAATATGCTTAAGTTTTGCAGCAGGAGCAATGTTATACATAGTTTCAGGAGAATTAATACCAGAATCAAACAGTTTATATAATGGTAAATTAACGGCCATAGGAAACATATTTGGCTTTTTACTTGGAATGATAGCAATGAGTCTATAAGCGGAACTATTTGGGTCAGGCCAATTTAGTTCCGCTTAGATTAGATAAAAGTATTGGCATATAATTATAAAACTGATATAATACAAAAGAAATAGGAGGAAAAGCAAATGAAAATAATGTTTATATGTACAGGTAATATATGCAGGAGCGCAATGGCAGAAGGAATGATGAAAAAGTTGGCAAAAGATAACAAGTTAGATTTAGATATATATTCATGTGGAATATATGCTGAAGATGGCGACTATGCAACTTATAATGCAATAGAAGCGGCAAAATATTATGATGTAAATATAGAAGAACATAGAGCAACAAATATAAAAAATTCAAAAATAGAAGAAATGGATATTATACTTTGTGCAACAGAATCACACAAAGAAACAGTATTATATTTATATCCAAAACTAAAAGAAAAAGTATTTACAATGAAGGAATATGCAAAATTAGATAAAAATGGACAAGATATGGATATAAAAGATCCATGGGGATATGACATGAACGTATACCAAAATTGTGCTGAAGAAATAGAAGTATGCTTAGAAAAAATTATTTATATAATAAAAAATAAATTCTAAAAAATAAATCTCCAAAAAATGCAAACTAATTTTTAGTAAAAAATTAAATGTTCGCTAGACAAGTGAGAAAAAATAGTATAGACTAAATATGTTATGAACAAAATTATAAAATACGTCAATAAGAAATGGAGAAAATCAAAATGCAAGAATTGATAGAAGGATTAAATGATAAACAAAAGGAAGCTGTATTAAACACAGAAGGACCATGTTTGGTAATTGCAGGGGCAGGAAGTGGAAAAACAAAAGTATTAACACACAAAATAGCATATTTAATGTCAGAAAAAAAGGTACTTCCATGGAATATACTTGCAATAACTTTTACAAATAAAGCAGCAAATGAAATGAAAGAAAGAATAGAAAACTTAGTAGGAGATGCAGTAAAAGATATGTGGATAGGAACGTTCCACTCTATTTGTGTGCGTATACTAAGAAAATTTATAGATAGAATAGGTTTTGAATCATCATTTATAATATTTGATACTTCAGACCAAAAAACATTAATGAAAGAGTGCTTAAAAACGTTAAATATAGATGATAAAACATTTTCAGATAGAAGTGTTTTATCAGAAATTAGCAATGCAAAAAATGAAATGCTAGAGCCAAAGGCATATGCAGTAAAATATGATGGAGACTTTAGAAAAAGTAAAATTGCAGAAATATATAGTTTATATCAAAAACGTCTAAAAGAAAATAATGCAATAGATTTTGATGACATTATAAATTACACAATAAAAATATTAGCAGAAAATCAAGATGTATTAGAATATTATTCACAAAAATTCAAATATGTTTTGGTAGATGAATACCAAGATACCAATAAGGCTCAATTTACATTAGTAACAATGCTTGCATCTTACTACGGAAACATAACAGTTGTAGGAGATAATGACCAAGGAATTTATAGCTTTAGAGGGGCAGATATAACAAATATCTTAAACTTCGAAAAAGACTTTCCTGGAACAAAAATTATAAAACTAGAACAAAATTACAGATGTACAGGAAATATATTAAAAGCAGCAAATGCAGTAATAAAGCATAACGAGAATAAATATGACAAAAAACTATGGACAGAAAATGATGAAGGAAAGCTACCTTGCATTTATAAAGGTGACGACGAATATGATGAAGCAAGATATATAGTAGAACAAATAAATCATTTAAAAACAGAAGAATACTATAAATATTCAGATTTTTCAGTACTATATAGAATGAACTCTCAATCAAGAGCAATAGAAGATATTTTAAATAGAGAAGGTATTCCATACAAAGTAATTGGAGGACTAAAATTCTATGAAAGAAAAGAAATAAAAGATGCACTTAGCTACCTAAGATTAATAGCAAATACGTCAGATAATATCGCTTTAAAAAGAGTAATAAATGAGCCAAAACGTGGAATTGGAAAGACAAGCCTAGACAATATACAAGAACTATCTGAAAACAGTGGAGTTTTAATGTATGAGATAATAAAAAATGCGGATAAATATGCTCTAAACAGAGTTTTTGCAAATTCAAGAGATTTTGTAAAATTAATAGACGAAATGCAAGAAAAGAAAGATTCACTTTCAGTTTCAGAGCTATTAACGGAAGTACTAAGAGAATCTGGATATACAAAAGCATTAGAATTAGAAAACACAATTGAAGCTGAAAGTAGAATAGAAAACTTGGAAGAATTAATGACAGTAGCAATGGAATTTGAAAAACAAGAAGCAGAAAATACATTAAATGACTTCTTAGAAGGAATTACACTATCAAGTGATATAGACAATTTAGAAGAAACAGATGATATGGTTACTTTAATGACGCTTCACAGTGCAAAAGGACTAGAATTCCCAGTAGTATTCCTAGTAGGAATGGAAGAAGGAATATTCCCAGGTTATAAATCAATAGGAGAGCCTAAAGAATTAGAAGAAGAAAGACGTCTATTTTATGTAGGAATAACAAGAGCAAAACAATATTTATACATAACTTGTGCAAAACATAGAACTATATTCGGCTCAACAAGCTATAATTCAATATCTAGATTTGTAAAAGAAATACCAGAAGATTTACTAGATGGATATGAAGAAATTGCAAAATCAGATAGCAATTCATTTGATAATTTTGAAGACTCAAACTATGGATGGAGTTATGGAACAAATTATTCTGGAAAAGTTAAAACATATAAATTTGAAGACCCATCTTCAAGTTATGTTGCAGCATCTACACCAAATAACTTATCAACAGGTTCTGCAAAAAAAGTGGATACAACTACAGGTTTTGCCTTTAGAACTGCAGAAAGTTTCTTAAATTCTTTAAATAAAAAAGAAGAAAAAACAGATATATCAAAATATGAAGCAGGACAAAGAGTATATCATAAAAAGTTTGGAGAAGGAACGATAAATTATGTAGAACAAGAAGGAGATGATGCTAAAGTCGACATCAACTTCGATAAAGTAGGACATAAACGTTTAATGGCAAAATTTGCTGGTTTAGAAATAATAAACTAAAAGTCAGATAATGCTAAAAAATATTATTATAAAATTAGATTTTAAATACTTAAAACTAAAGAATGCATAAAATAAAAATACAGAGAAGTTCTCCATACAGGAGGACTTTTTATATGTGCAAAAAACTTTTGAATAAAAATAGAGAATAAGTAAATAATAAAAAAGAATAAATAAGAAAGGAAGGATAAAAATGGCAGATTTAAATCAAGTAGAACTACAAAATTTAAGACATCTAATAGGTGCACATGAGACATCATACCAAAAATTAAATACGTATGCTTCACAAGCAGTAGATCCACAAATTAAGCAAATGTTTACAAAATCAGCACAAGATGCTTTAAATACAAAACAAAAACTTATGACATTTTTAAATATTTAATTGTTCTAAAAAGAACATTTTCTTTTTGATACTTTTTATAGATATCAAAATAGAATAAATCTACAAAAACAAAAGGAGGAATTAAAAGTGGACGAAAAAACAATGGTAAATGACATTTTAGACAACGTAAAAGCTAGTCTAACAACATATCAAGGAGTTATTTCAGAAGCAGAGAATATGAGTTTAAGACAAACAATACAACAAATTAGAAATAATGATGAAAGCTTTCAATATGAATTATTTAAAGTTGCCCAAGCTAAAGGATATTATAAACCAGCACAACCAGCAACTGTAACAGAAATACAAACTGTAAAAAATGAATTACAATAAAAAAATAGAGTTGTTTACTAAAAATAGTACTCAACTCTATTTTTAGATTATAATAAAGTCGAAAAAGTAATAAAAATAAAATAATAAAATATAAAATACAAAATAACAAAAAAACAATATAAAACAAAAATATAAAAAAAGAACACTGCGTCAAAAATGCTTAGAAATGAATGAAAAACAAAGAGAAACCTTACGGAACATTAAAAAATATTAAAAATAGTATTGAAAAAAATACTAAAATAATATATTATAGAATAAGTAAAAGTAAGGGAGTTGTTTAAAATTAGTAAATTAAAAAAGACCGTTATTCAAATAAGAAAATGTACTAAATTTATAATAATATTAGCAATAGCAACGTTCTTAATAATTGGAATTATATCATCTGTATACAAACCAATATATAGTGTAACATTAAATGGAGAGATGATAGGATATAGCGAAAATAAAAGCAAACTTCAAGAAAAAATAAACAATTATATAGAAAGAGGAAATGGTGAAAATGTTGCTTTTGTAGACATAGACGAATTACCACAATACAAACTATGCCTACTAAAAAAGAATATTGTTGCAAATGACGATGAAATTTTTGAAAAAGTAATTTCACAAGGTACACAATATTATAAATATTATGCAATAACAGTAGATAATGAAGAAAAAAAATATGTGGCAAATTTTACGGAAGCCGAAGATATTATAGATCAATTAAAGAAAAAAGATAGTAAAAATAAAGATAGTCTTGGAATATTAGAAAAATATGGAACAGAATTAGTAGAATTTGCAACAGTTGAACAAACAGTAGCAGATTTATATGAAAAAAAAGTCGTAAGAACGTATGTAGCATCAAAATCATCAGCGGTTGCTGCATCAGGAGTTAATTCTTCTAGTAAAGTAGTAAGTTTAGGAATATCTTTAATAAGACCAGTATCTGGAACAGTAACTTCAAGATTCGGTTCAAGATGGGGAAGAAGTCATAAAGGTATAGATATAGGAGCAGCAAAAGGAACAACAATAGTAGCTGCTGCATCAGGTACAGTAACTGTTGCACAATATGGATATAGTGGAGGATATGGAAACTATGTTATGATATCACATGGAAACGGAATATCTACACTATATGGTCATTGCACAAGTTTACTTGTAAGCCCAGGTCAATACGTATCTCAAGGGCAAGCAATAGCAACAGTAGGAAATACAGGTAACTCAACGGGAAATCATTTGCACTTAGAGATAAGAGTAAATGGCGTAGCACAAAATCCACAAAATTACTTATATTAAAAAATGTCGAAAAATGCAAAAATAAGACGAAATATTATTATATACAATTGACTAAAAATATAGTATAATAACCATATTATATTTTTAGTCAAAAATTTTTTTCAAAACATATTTTTTCAAAAAATTAAATCTTAAAATCTAATATAAAATTTAGTTCTTTAGGTTTCCAGAAAAAAGAAAATTATTTTGTAGGTTAGTAATTTTATTTATGAAGAAAAGAATCTTTTGATATTAAATATAAAATAAAATTAAAGGAGGAATTACTAATGAATAAAAGAGAGAAAAAATTAGAAACAAAGCTTATAGATGAAGGAGGAAAAGTAAAGGAACTATTAAAGCCAAAGAATGATATAGTATTTCAGAGCCTATTTACGCAAAAGAATGAAAATATAACAAAAAATTTTATATCAGCGATGTTAGATGAAGAAATAGAAAGTCTACAAATAAATGATATGAAAGAATTATTTAGAGAAAGACCAGAAGATAAACTAGGAATATTAGACTTAGAAGCAGATATAAATGGAAAAGAAAAAATAGATATAGAAGTACAACTGATAAATCAAAAAAATTTAGCCGAAAGGCTACTATTTTATTTTTCAAAGTTATATGAAATAGAAATACAAAAAGGGAAAGATTATAATAAAGCAAAAAAAGTAGTAATAGTAGCAATAGTAGACTATAATATAGAGATAACAAAGAAGTTAAAACAAATGGAGACAGTATGGAATTTAAGAGAGAAAGAACATAGAGAAATGGTATTGACAGACAAAATTGAAATTTGTATAATAGAATTAAGTAAAGTACGAGAGGAATACCAAAAAGATAAGACAAATGAGAAAGCACAATGGTTGTTATTTTTAAATAATCCAAATGATATGGATGTGCAAGAAATAGTGGAAAAAAATGAAAATATAAAAGAGGCGACAGTAGAAATAGTAAAAATGAGTAAAGACGAGAAACTAAGAAAACTTGCAGAGCTAAGAGATAAAGCAATAATGGATGAAAAGTCAATATATGCAGCAGGAATTGATGACGGAGAGAAAAAAGGAATAAAAAAAGCTCAAATAGAAATAGCAAAGAAATTAATAAAAATTAAAATGCCTATTGAAGATATAATAGACATAACAGGATTAAGTAACAAAGAAATTGAAGATTTATATTAAAACAAAAAGTCCAAACTAAAACAAAATAGTTTGGACTTTTATAGTAATAAATCAAATAACAAAATCATTAATACAATCTGCTATGCAAAAAACTTAATAGCAGTTTTTAAAGCATTATTTTTCATTATTATCTTGCCATTTTCAGAAAGTTTAGTGACAAATAAGTCAGGTCTACTAACATAAGTAGCAAATTCAGTAATAGCAGAAAACAATTTTTTAATATCTGGATAATTTAAATTAATATTAGAAAATACTAAGTAATACACATTTTTATAATCATATAAAGAAATATTTTTAGCAATATTAGAAAGCTTGATATTAGCATTATTTAAGAAATTTGTAAAAGCACAAAAATCTTCAAAAGATGCAAAACTATAAATAGCTTCTTCATCCTTAAAATTATTAATTTGTTTTCTTTTTATATGTACCTTTCTCTTATTATCCAAAGATTTTTTATCTTCAGGAAGACTTCTTGTAACAGTTAAAATAAAATCTCCACCGTTAACTTGCATTGCCTCAATTCTAATTTGATAATCCTTAGTTTTAAAACCAATTTTTTCTTCAGCCTCATCTAACATATCAAAAAATAAATTTTGAGACTCAATAGGGTCAGCCATAAAAGAATGAAAATCAATATTTTTTTGTATTAAATCTTGATTTGTTAGAGTGATTCTTATTTTATTTTCATTAAGTTTTTCAAAACGCATTATAAATCCTCCAATTTGACTAGAAAGTAATTGTAAAAACAATTATTCCTTAATAATTTTGTATACATTAATTATAGCACTAATAGTAGTAAAAATAAATGAACAATTTATGGTAAAAGTTAATCTGTTTCTATATTATATGCTAAGAAATTTTAAATGTACTAATTAATATAACACAGCATTAGAAAAAATAAAAGAGAAATTGTAAATTTTGTCTTGTTTTACTTGAAAAAAATTACAATTACATATATAATATGTGAAGAAAAAACAAAAGAGAATATTTCCATAGGGAAATAAGTGAAAGGTAGGAATAAAAATGGCAACAAGAGAAAAAAATATATGGATATTAATGTTATTTATATTTTCAGGATTAGTAATAGGGGGATTACTTGGAGAATTAGCAGGGAAAGTAGATTTTTTATGGTGGTTATCATATGGACAAAGTTTTGGATTAACATCACCTATTCAATTAGACCTAAACATAATGCAAATAACTTTTGGACTAGTATTCAAAATAAATATTGCAAGCATTATAGGACTAGTTTTAGCGATATTTATATATAGAAAAGTTTAACAATTAAAAAAAGAGGAATAATAATAAAGGGGCATAGAAAGGAAAAACTATGCCAATAAAATTAAATGAATTACCAATATCAGAAAGACCATACGAAAAGTTAGAAATGTATGGGGAACAAACTTTATCAAATTCAGAACTATTAGCAATAATAATAAAAACAGGAACAAAAGAAGAAACAGCAGTACAATTAGCTCAAAAAATACTTTCAATAAATAAAGACGAAAGTAAAAGTATGAGATTTTTAGAGCAAACACCAATAGAAGAACTAACAAAAATAAAAGGAATTGGAAGAGTAAAAGCAATACAAATAAAGGCAGTATGTGAACTTGCAAAAAGAATAGCAAGGCCAATTAATAGCGAAAAAATAATAATAAAAACTCCAAAAGATGTAGCTAATTTGCTTATTGAAGAACTAAGGTATGAAAAGAAAGAAATTTTAAAGGTTATATTATTAAATAGTAAAAATGTAATACAAAAAATAATAGATATTGCTATTGGAGGAACATCCTCAATAGTAGTACAACCTAAAGAAATACTAAAAGAAGCCGTAAAAATGGAAGTACCAAAAGTAATTATAGTTCATAATCATCCAAGTGGTGACCCAACACCAAGCAATGCAGATATAGAAATGACAAATAGAATGGATGAATGTGCAAAATTATTAGGAATACAATTACTAGATCATATTGTAATTGGTGACGGAAATTATGAAAGCATATTCTTAAAAACACAAAAGTTAAATTAGAAAATTAGAGGGAGAGATAAATAACAAAAGTATCTATCCCTTTTACTATACAAAATGAGAAAGGAAAAGTGTTATGAAATTATTTGGACTAAAAAGTAAAGATATAGGCATAGACCTAGGAACGGCAAATACATTAGTTACATTAAGAGGAAAAGGAATTGTATTAAAAGAACCATCTGTTGTAGCAATAGAAAGAAAAACAGGAGCAATTTTAGCAACAGGACATGAGGCAAAAGAAATGTTAGGAAGAACACCAAAAGAAATAAAAGCAGTAAGACCTATGAAAGATGGTGTTATAGCAGATTTTACAGCAACACAATTAATGCTAAAAAATCTAATATCAAAAGTATGCCAAAGATATAACGTAGTAAGACCTAGAGTTGTTGTAGGAGTACCATCAGGAATTACAGAAGTAGAAGAAAGAGCAGTAGAAGAAAGTGTACTTCAAGCAGGAGCAAGAGAAGTATATTTAATAGAAGAACCAATGGCAGCAGCAATAGGAGCAAGCTTAGATGTTGCAGAACCAAGCGGGAATATAATTGTAGATATTGGAGGAGGAACAACAGAAGTTGCAGTTATATCTTTAGGCGGAATAGTAGTAAGTACATCATTAAGAGTAGCAGGAGATGAACTTAACGAGGACATAGTAAACTATATAAAGAAAGAGTTAAACCTAGCAATAGGAGAAACAACTGCAGAAGAAATAAAAATGGCAATAGGATGTGCAATGCCACTTATGACAGATGTTCCAATGACTGTAAGAGGAAGAGACTTAACAACAGGACTTCCAAGAAATATAGAAATATATTCTTCACAAATAATGCAAGCAATGGCAGAATCAGTAAACGAAATAGTAGAAAGTGTAAAACAAACACTGGAAAAAACACCACCAGAGTTGGCGTCAGATATTATGGAAAAAGGTATAGTTTTAGCAGGTGGAGGAGCCTTAATTCAAAATTTAGACAAGCTATTAAGTTATAAAACAGGAATGCCAGTATATATAGCAGAAGATCCATTAGATTGTGTAGTAAAAGGAACAGAAAAAACAATAGAAGATTTAGAAAAATTAAAAAGTGTGTTAATAAATTCAAGAAGAAGACGCTAATTAATAAAATGTAAAAATTAAGGAGGTAGATTATTTATGAGTAATAATAAAAAAAGAGGAATAATTGGAATTATTATAGCTGTAATTATTCTAGTTATTATTGTAATAATTTCAAATGTACAAATAAATAATCTATCTTATGTAGAAGGAGTATTTAATTTCTTCGTAATGCCAATACAAAATGGTCTTACATACATAAAAAATGGAATATCAAAAAATGATGACTTCTTTACAGATATAAATAATTTAAAGGAAGAAAATTCAAAGTTAAAAGAAGAAAAAAGTAAATTAGAGCAAGAATTAAGAGAATTTGAAATAGTAAAATCAGAAAATGCAACTTTAAGAGAATATGTAAATTTAAAAGATAAATATACAGAATACACAACGATGCCAGCATATGTTATAAATAAGGACATAAGTAATTATAATGATACAATTATTATAAATGTAGGAACAGATGATGGTATAGAAGTAAATATGACTGTAATATCAGACAAAGGATTAGTAGGACATGTAATATCAGTAACTTCAAATACAGCAAAAGTCCAAACAATAGTAGACACATCAAGTAGTATAAGTTGCACATTGACAGCATCAAGAGACAATATAATAGCAAGAGGAACATTAGAAGGAAACTCACTATTAAAAGCAACATATATACCAACAGAGGCAACAATAATGCAAGGAGACACAATAGAAACTTCAGGATTAGGTGGAATATATCCAAAAGGAATACTAGTAGGAACAGTAAGTAATGTTGTAAACACAAAAAATATAACAGATAGGTATGCACAAATTACAACAGCAGTAGACTTTACAAAGATTGAAACAGTATTAGTTATAACCAAATAAATTTAATAATTTAAA
Source organism: uncultured Clostridia bacterium (assembly GCA_934154515.1). Lineage (GTDB taxonomy): Bacteria > Bacillota > Clostridia > TANB77 > CAG-508 > UMGS1663. Next base: position 52,666 of record CAKPGD010000001.1, on the reverse strand, counting down.
TTCAACAACTTAAGCTAACATTTAAGTTTACAACTTAAGCTAATACTATATAGAAAAGTAGGAATAGAATGAAAAAAACATTAGTAATTTTTTTGCTATTTATAGCGTTTTTAATTATATATTTCTTACAAGCCAACTTTTTTAGTTGGTTTACTATTGCTGGAATAAAACCAAATTTATTTATAATACTAATACTTTTTATAAGCTTATTTGCTGGAATAAAGCCAGGAATAGGATGTGCACTATTTTTCGGAATATATTTAGATATAGTACTTGGAAAAAAATTAGGAACATCAACATTGATGCTAACACTAATTGCAATACTTGGATGGTATTTTGATAAAAACTTTTCAAAAGATAGTAAATTAACAATAATGCTTATGGTAATAGGAAGCACAGCAATATACGAAATAGGAAGTTATATACTAAATATAGTAACATTAGGCTCATATATAGAAGTAATGCAATTTATAAAAATTCTGTTGGTAGAAATTATATACAATTCAATACTTACAATAATTTTATACCCAGCAATACAAACACTAGGATATAAAGTAGAAGACATATTTAAAGAGCAAAAGATTTTAACAAGGTATTTTTAAACAAATAATAAATGGAGGTGATAGCTTGAACCGAGGCAGAAGTGAAAAAGAAAAATTAAGATATAATATATTGTCAGCATTTGTATACATATTTGGAATAATTCTACTAGTTCAACTATTTAACCTTCAAATTGTAAAAGGAGAAGAATATAGAGAACAGTCAAACACAAGACTTTCAAGAGAAAGTACATTAAAAGCAGCAAGGGGGAATATATTAGATCAGTCCGGAAACAAACTAGCTACGACAAAATCTGGATATGTTTTAAAATTATACAAAACAAAAATAGACAATGAAACACTAAATACATCTTTATTAAAAATAGTAAATATATTAGAACAAAATAATGATAGCTACACAGACAATTTACCAATAAAAGTAGAACCATTTGAATTTACTATATCAGAAGAATCACAAATTAAATGGAAAAAAAGTAATAATATAGACGAAAATAAAACAGCAGAAGAATGTTTTTACATATTAAAAGACAAATATAAAATTTCAAATGAGAATGTACAAGAAGCAAGAAAAATAATGACAATGAGATATACTATTGCAAAAGAAGGATATAGTAGCACAAAAAATGTAGAGTTTGCAAGTAATATATCAGAAACAAGCGTAGCGATTTTTAACGAAAGAAATGATGAATTTCCGGGATTAACAATTAGTACAGAAGCATTAAGAAGTTACCCTTCAGGAACACTTGCATCACATATATTAGGATATGTAGGAAAAATAAATGAAGATGAACTAAAAGAAAATGAAGGCTATGATTTAAATGATAGAATAGGAAAAATAGGAATAGAATATATATTTGAACCATATCTAAAAGGAAAAGACGGAATTAAACAAATAGATATGGCAGTAGACGGAACAATAACAGATGAATCTGTTGTAGAAGAAGCAGTTGCAGGAAAAAACGTAATACTAACAATAGACGGAAACCTTCAACAAGTAACAGAAAATGCATTAAAAAATAATATAGAGAAAATAAGAAATGGTGGATATGGAAAAGCATATGATGCAAATGCAGGTGCAGTTGTAGTAATGAATGTAAAAACAGGAGAAATACTTGCAATGGCAAGTTATCCAGAGTTCGAACCACAACTATTTGTAGATGGAATAAGTAGTGAAAAATATAACGAATATATATCAGAAGGATCAAATTCACCATTTTTAAATAGAGCAATTTCATCAGTATATGCACCTGGGTCTACATTTAAAATGGTAACTGCACTTGCAGCTCTAGAAACAGGGGCAATAACAACAACAGAAAAAATAAATGATGTTGGTATATATAGATATTCATCAGACTATCAACCTAAATGCTGGATATATAAGTCATATGGAAGAGGTCATGGATATTTAAACGTAACAGATGCAATAAAACATTCTTGTAATTATTTTTTCTATGAACTAGGAAATAGAGTGGGAATAGATACATTATCAAGATATGCAAAAGCATTAGGCCTTGGAAGCAAAACAGGAGTAGAACTTTTAGGAGAAGTTTCTGGAATAGTATCAAGTAAAGAAACTTCAAAAGAAAGAGGAGAAACGTACACAGGAGGAAATACACTACAAGCTGCAATAGGACAACATGACAATAGTTTTACACCAATAGAAATGGCCAAATATATTAGCATAATAGCAAATGGTGGAAATAATGTAGATGTAACAATAATAAAAGGAATAATGGATGCAGATGGAAATAGTGTATCAAATGAAGAACTTAAAGAATTTGTAACAAAAAGATTAGGAATATCAAAAGAAACACCAACAGAACTAGATTTTGACAAAAAGAATTTAGATGCAATAAAAGAAGGAATGAGAGGAGTTACAAGTGAATCTGGAGGAACAGCGTATTCATACTTTAAGGACTTTAATATTGAAGTAGGAGGAAAAACAGGTTCAGCACAAACAGGAGTAGCTGGAAAAACAATAGCATGGTTTGTTGGCTTTGCACCATTTGATGACCCAGAAATTGCAGTAGTAGCAATGATTGAAAACGGTGGAAGCGGAGGTTATAACTCAGAAGTAGCAAGAGATATAATAGCAGAATATTTTGGAATGAATGCAAATAAAGTAACAGAAGATATGAATGCTAAACCATCTACTCAAATTCAAAACTAAAGTAGTAAAATACAAGGAGGATGTTAGAATGAAATTAGAAAAAGTAACAATAGTTTCTAAAAAAGATACAATAGTAATAAAAATTAAAGATGAAGCAACTCAAGAAGAAATAATTAAATTATTAGAGAAAAAAATTCCAGAATTAAAAAAATTGTATAAAGAAGAAAAAATGCCAATAGAAATAACAGGAAAAATATTGAAAACAGCAGATATGGATGAAATTCAAAAAACAATACAAAAACAAATAGATGTAAAAGTAGAATTTGAAACACCAAAAACACTAGGACTCCATAGTATAAAAAAGACATTTAATAAAGACATAAAAGACTCACAAACTAAATTTTACAAAGGGTCTTTACGTTCTGGACAAAAAATAGAATATGAAGGAAGCCTTGTTATATTAGGAGACGTAAATGCTGGAGCAGAAGTGGTGGCAGAAGAAAATATTGTAATACTTGGAGTACTAAGAGGTCTTGCTCATGCAGGTGCAAAGGGCAATAAGAAAGCAATAATAGCAGCAAGTAAAATAAATAGTCCACAAATACGTATAGCTAATATTATAAAAGAAAAAGAAGAGACAGAAGAAAACGAAATTTGCAAAGAATATGCATATGTTGGAGAAAACGACGAAATTATACTAGAATAAAACAAAAAATGAAATTCAAGATCAATTTACGGCTTGAATTTCATTTTTTTATGATAAAAGAAGAATAACTAAAATTATATACAAATAAGTATCTTCAACATCTTCTTTATATAAGAAGAACAAGACTGCAAGAATTAATAGGTCATCAAAATAAAGCTTAAAACCCAAAATATTAAAAAAATTATCATATTCTTCATGCCTGTCTATACTAGAAGAATCCCCGCTATTAAAATCATTGTTAGAACAGTCACTCTTAAAGTCAGAGTTACTGAAATTATTAGGGAAATAAGGACTTTTACCAATATTATAATTAGTATTCATAGTATTTTTAAAACCATAATTAGACCTAAAATTAGGATATGTAGGTCTAAAAAAAGGAGGAGGAATCATCATTTTTTAATATCACCACCCACATTATTAAAAGCTTCCATAACAGAAGAAAGACTCATAAACTTCATACATTGATCTAGTCTCTCTTTCTTAGAAGGCTTCAAATATGGCTTTAGAGACATTAAAAGATTAGATCTAGGGTCATCTCCTCTAGTATTAATCTTACTCATAATATTTTTTATTTTCATAATTGTTTCCATGTCTATATTAGAAAAATCAAAACCATTCAAATTATCGCTAGAGGATCCTGAATTAGAAGAATTGTTGTTAGTTGTGCTACCAGTATTATTACCAACATTACTACTATTATTTTGAGTACCCGAAACAAAATTTGAAAGTATATTTTTTAAATTATCAGAATTATTAGAATTATTAGATCTAGCGTTAGAATTGCTATCATTCGAGTTTTCAAGCATATTAGAAAGTTTTTTAAACATATCCTCATTCATAAAATCACCCCAAAATAAAACTTTATATTATAATATTCAAAAACAAAATAAGTGTTACAAAAAATCTAAAAAAGAATCTAAAAAAATAAATATCATAAAAATGTTAAATTGTAATATAAATTTAATATTTAGTACTGAAAATGAGCTTCCGTAAATATTTAGAAAATATTATAAGAATACAAGAGATAAATTTGTTGAAAAAGCTCTAAAAATATGCAAGAATATATATAAATATATAATTTAGGTAGATTATACTCTTAATATACATAAAAAGTTTAAAAAATAACAATAAAAAGTTGAAAAAACTTGAAAAATGAGGTATAATTAAGTATAAGCGTAAATTATAAAAAGACACTCAATTTAAAACAAAAATAGGAGGAATATTCTATGAACAAGAAAGGTAACAAAATTATAGCAAGTATTGTAGTATTCATAATGATGCTTACTAACATGAGTACATTAATGGGACAAGTAGGAAGTGTTCTTGCTGCCAATATAAATAATCAAAACAGCAAAACAAACCATGTAAATGTACAATTTGATAGTTATTTCCTAACAGGAAAAACAAAAGCATATGAAGTGGCTAAAAATATAGGAGAGGATAACACAATCGTAGCACAAATAACTGTAAAAAATGCGGGATATTTAAAAGATGCTAGGGTTGAATTTTCTGACGCTAATTTCAAAATATCAGAAGAAAAGTCTGATAAAGTAGCTAGTATAGAAAATAACGTTATTACACTTAATCAAATAGATAATGGAGAAGAAGTAACTCTTAACCTTCCGATTACACTAAACATAAATGATAAAATAAGTGTAGATGAATTTAATAAAGTGTCAAAAGTAAAATTCACAGCAAATTATATAGATGAAAAAGGAAAAGAATACAGTATTAAAAAAGAAATTTCATTAGGATTAAAATGGACAGCAAAAGCAGAATTAGTTTTACAAAATGAAGTTTCAAAATATATTCCATATAATATAAACGGTGAAAAAGGACTAGTATTACAAACTATTGTAAAATCTAGTATAAAAGATAATGTGTTACCAATAAAAAATAATAAAATTGAAGTAGAAATCCCAGAAATAAATGGAGTAAAACCAACAGAAGTAACAGTATATAACAAAGAAAACTCAAACTTTGGAGAAAATAATTACAAAGTAGAAAATGGAAAAATAACAATAGAAGTTACAAACGAAGCTGATGAAAATGGAATGATACAATGGAATAATAAATCATTTGAAGAATTCATTGTAACATATAAATATCCAGAAGAAGCTTTAGTAGAAGAAGCAAATGTTGAACTAAAAGCAAATGCAAGTGTAACAGCATATAGTTATGAAGAAAGAAGTTTAACAAATACTTTCGAAGATACAGTAACATTAAAAGAACAGTTAGGAAATATAGTAGATTTCAAAAGTTCAAATACAGAAGCTATAAGCAAAGGTTATATGTATGCAAACTTTAATAGAGAAGAAAAACTAGAAACAAAATTAAACCAAACAGTAATAGCAAATATTTCAATGCCAGGGCTTGTAGATGAAATAATCTTAGAATTAGCAGATAAATATGTAACAGAAAAAAATGAATATGCAAGTGATACATACTTTAAGAATGTAACAATATCAAAGGAAAACTTCCAAAATATATTAGGAGAAAATGGAAAAATAGAAATATATTCTGGAGAAAATCTAATTTCTACAATAGAAAATATTAAAGAAGAAACAATAAAAGTAGATTTAAATGTAAATGCTTTAACAATAAAAACAAGTAAACCACAAAAAGAAGGTGAACTTGTATTTAACTTTGAAAAAGCAATAAAAGGAGAAAGTTCTTATACAAAAGAACAAACACAAAAATTTGAAACAATTAAATTAGAAGGAAAAGCAACAGCAAAAAATGGAGAAACAACAATAGTAGAACAAGAAATGAATTCAAGTGTTTCATTAACAGAACCAACAACAAAAACAGAATTAACATTAAACAACAATAACTTTTCAACAATGGTAGAAAATGAAAATGTTGAAATAAGAGCTATATTAAAAACAGACGATATTAACAATAGTTTATATGAAAATCCAAAAATAACAATAGATATACCTTCATACATAGAAAAAATAGATGTAAAAAATGTACAATTATTATTTGAAGATGAACTTAAAATAAATGCTGGAGATGCAAATTTAATAATAAATCCAGATGGAACAAAACAAATATCAATAGCAATGACAGGAAAACAAACAGGATATGACATAGGCTCAATATATGGTGGAGCAAACATAGTAATAAATGCAAATATAACTGCAAATAACTTAACACCAAGCACAACATCAAAAATAAAAATGACATCAGTAAATGGTAGTGAAGTAGTAGAAAATGAAGTACCAGTAAACTTTGTAGCTCCAACAGGAATAGTAACATTAAACAAAGTATCAAACTATGCAGACAATGCTCAAGTAGAAGCTTTAACAGAAGACAAAGAAGCAACACTTGAAGTAACAACATCTGCAAAAAATGCAACAACAGAAATACAAGTAATAAACAATTACAGCAATGTAATAAAAAATGTAAGAATATTAGGAAGAACATTTACAACAGAAACAACAAATGCAGATAATCAAACAGCTTTAAACAATACATTTGATGCACCAATGACAAGTGCAATAAACACAAATGGATTTGAAGGAGCAACAATTTATTATAGTGAAAATGGAAATGCAACACAAGACTTAAACATTGCATCAAATGGTTGGACAACACAAGTTACAGATTATAGCAAAGTAAAATCATATTTAATAGTACTAGACAATTACACAATGAACACTGGAGATAGTTTAAAATTTACATATAATATGCAAATACCAGAAAACTTAAAATATGAACAAACTGTAAAATCTATGTATGTAGTATATTTTGACAATATAAAAGAAGAACAAACGCTTACAGATAAAGCGGTATCAAGAATGGTAACATTAACAACAGGTATTGCACCAACTCTAACAGCAACTTTAACATCAGAAATATCAGAAAATACAGTAGTAAGACAAGGACAATATATTAAATTTATAGCAACAGTAAAAAATGAAGGAACAGTAGATGCAGAAAATGTAGCATTAAATATAACAGCTCCAAGTGATAAGATTTATGCTTATTATGATGAAAATGGTAATGGTCATTATACTAATGATGCAAGCATATTAGAAAATCCAGAGAAAAAATTATTAGTAGAATATTCAACTAAACACACAGAATATAAAGAAGAATCTTTCTATACAGGATATGATGACAGTGATGAATTAACAAAAACAATAACAATAGGAACTTTAAAAGCAGGAGAGACAAAAACAGTAGAATATGAATTAAAAATAGAAGACTATGTATTATACGAACATAGAAGATTAATAAATGTAGATACTGGAGAAAAAATTGAATTACCAGAAATAGCATTAACAAGCACAGTAAAAGTAAATGCAGATAATCTTCAAAAAGAAGTAGAGTCAAATGAATATAAATTAAAATTAGACAATGGATATGTATCAATGGTAATGTACGCAGATGCTAGTTCGAACTACACCTTACAAAAAGGTGATGAACTAAAATATACTGTAAAAGTTGAAGAAATAAGCAAAAATACAGAATTAGAAAATGCAGTAATAAAAATAAAATTACCAGAAGGTGTAACAGTAGAAAAAACAGAATTAGTAGAAAATATAGTACTAGAAGAACCAATAAAATATACAACAGAGTTTGATAAGGAAAACAATACACAAATATTCTACATAGAAAAAATACAATTATATAGTTTATTTGACTGTGATGTAACAGTAAAAATAGGAGATATTCAAGGAAACATAGAAGCTTCTGCAACACTTGAAGCAAAAGATATAGGAACACATTATTCAAACAAAGCAAAAAATAAAGTAGACAAAATATCAATGCAAATAAAACAAGAAGACCTGGAAAGCGAATATGTAAAAGAAAAAGAACAAATAACATACAAATATGTAATAAAAAATACAAGCAATGTAATAGCAACAAATGCTAAATTCGAAAACCAAATACCTGAAGGAATGCATATTCTATATGCAAAAGTTATTAGAGAAGGATTAGAAGACCAAATAATCTCAAATGATAACGAGAAAACATTTAACCTAGAATGGAGCGAAGTTAATGCTAACACTACTATAACAATAGAAATAACAATGGAAGCAGATAAATTAGATGCAGGAACAAAACAAAAAGAAATAACAAACAATGCAGTATTATCTGGAAGTAACTTCGAATCAATTACATCTAATAGTGTAAAAACAATAATAGAATATAACAAAAATGCACATATAGACAGTGATGATGTATCAGGAGACGACCAAGTAAATGATGACGAAGGAAAATATTCAATTATGGGTACAGCATGGTTAGACAAAAATAAAGATGGTAGAAGAGACGAAGACGAAGAATTATTAGCAGGAATAGAAGTAAGACTTTTAAATAAAGAAACAAACGAAGTAATTGCAACAACAACTACATCAAATTCAGGAACATACAGATTTGCAAATGTAGAAAATGGAGAATATTTAGTAGTGTTTGTATACAACAGTGCAAAATATGATTTAACTGAATACAAAAAACAAGGTGTAGGAGATACAGTAAACTCAGATGTAATCAATGTAAAAATGACAATAGACGGAAAAGAAAAAACAGTTGCTACATCAGATGCAATAAAAGTAAAAGATGCAAGTGTAAGAAATATAGATATGGGACTTTGCGAATCAGAGAAAAATGATTTAAGACTAGACAAATATATATCTTCTGTAACAGTAACATATGGAAACAAAGTAAAAACATATGATTACAAAGATGTAAAACTTGCAAAAGTTGAAATACCAGCAAAAGAACTTTCTAATGCAACAGTAATAGTAAATTACAAAATTACAGTTACAAATGAAGGAGCAATAACAAACTATATTAAGAAGATAGTAGATTACGTACCAAATGATATGAAATTCAATTCAGAATTAAATAGAGACTGGTATCAATCTACAAATGGAGACTTATATAATTCAAGCCTTGCAAATACTAAATTACTACCAGGAGAAACACTAGAAGTAAACTTAACATTAACAAGAAAAATGACAGAAAATAATACAGGTATAGTAAACAACAATGCAGAAATATATGAAGTATACAACGAAGAAGGAATTACAGATATGAATTCAACACCAGGAAATAAAAACAGTAATGAAAACGATATGTCAGCAGCAGACCTTGTAATATCAGTAAAAACTGGTGATGCAATAATTTATACAGCAATAATTTCTATAGTAATATGTGGAATATTAGCAGCAAGTGCTTACATAATTAGAAAAAAAGTTTTAAGAAAAATATAATGAAGGGGGTATAAATATTATGAAAAATAAAATGAAGGTATTAATTAATTTAATAATAGTTGCTCTTGTAGCAGTAGTTACATTTTTAGTAATAAAATTTGTACCTACTTCTGTAAGAAATGTAACTTCAGTAGGAGAAATACAAGAAACAACTAAAGTAGAAGAAGAAACATTAGCAATGGCACCAGGAGCACTTTTTGATACAACAACTGTAACAAAAGAAAACTGGAACGGTGAAACTTTTTACAGAGCACACTATAATGGAGAAGCAGTATACTGTGCAATGAAAGGTGGAACATTAAGTTTAAGCTATAAGTATTCATTTGAAGCCTTACTTGCAGAAGCAAGAGGACATATAGGTGAAAAAGCTAATGAAAAATGCATAAAACCAGAAATGAAAAGATCAAGAACTTATTATGAACTAGATAGTAGACGTGATGCAAATTATGAAGAAGCATTTATACTATCTTATACAAACCCAACAATGACAGGATATAATGACTGGAGCCCATTAAAACAACAAGCAATATGGAGAACAGGTTCATTAAGTGCAAATAAAAAGAACCCACCACAAACTTCAAATGGTGATAATGCGGATATCATAAACCAATATGCTGTAAACTATAGCGATTTTATGACAAAAATAAAAAACAATGGTAACACAATGGTAAAAGGTGATGTTACAAATAAAAGCAAAGTAAAAGTAACAAGAACAGGAAAAGCAAACGAATATATAGCAGGACCATTTTCTATAAATTATATTAGCGGAAACTATGGAATGTACTATGGTGGAATTACAGATATGTATCTATTAGATGAAAATTCAAACAGAATAGAAATAAACTCAATTATAAGAAATGGGACAGAATACTTTACATATGTAGATGGAAAACATTATGGATATTTTAATCCAGATGAACATCAAGATAATAGTTACGTATCTAGAAACTACTTAGGACAACTATATCCTACACCAGGAGAAGAGTTCTATGTAAAATTTACTACTACTCAACAAAAAATTGTGAAAGTACATGTAGATTTCAAATGGATGGAAGCAAAATCTGTAATAACATATTACAAACCAGCTTATTATCAAACAGTATATAGAGATAACCACACACCTTACTGTCCAAAAAATCATCCAAGAAAAGTAGATGACTATGGTAATAAACCTGTATATGATTCAAAAGGAAATGTAATAGGCACAGAATGGGGAGTAGTAGGAAGCCATACTGAATATAATGGAGAGTGTGGTGGCTGCACATTCACATGTGAAATTATAAGTGGTAGTGTAGTAAGAGTGGACGATACAAGAGCACAAAAAATGTTATCAGCAAATTCAACTAGATGGGTAAATAGTGCAAGCCTAGAAATAGACATACCACAAAAAATAGAACCAACAACACCACCAAACACACCACCAGAGAAAAACATGCAAATTGTTTTAGCAGGAAATGTATGGGAAGACCAAGATTCGGCAAAACAATCACTTCCAAATGGTGTAAAAGATTCTAACGAAAGCTGGATGAAAGGTATAGAAGTAATACTACATCTTTCAAATGGTGCAGAATTAAAAAGAACAGTAACAGATACAAATGGACATTATGAATTTACTAACTTAGATGCACAACAAAAATATTATATAGAATTTATATATAATGGACAACTATATCAAGCAACACAATATAACTCAAGTCTAACAAATGAAGATAGACTTGCAGGAAAAATAAATAATGCAACAGAAATAGCAAGTGAAAGAAATGCATTTAATGATAACTTCGCACAAATAGGCTCAGCACCAGGAAACTATACAGTAAGAAAGAGTTTATATTATAGTGCAGGTTCTTCAAATACAGCATGGATAATAAACAAAACATCAAGTGAAACACCATATGGAATACAAGAAGTTTATGAATATTTAATAGACCAAGCAGTATCAACAAAAAATTATTCATCTGCATATGAAAATACATTAAATCACTTCGGAAACAATAATACAACAAAAAGTAAATTACAATTTATAGAAGATAGTAGAATATCTTCATACACAGGACTTGATACAACAAGAGTAGTTTATCCAATATACGATAAATTTACAGAAAGTACATTATCAAGAACAATAGCAGGTGTATTATATAAAGCATTATATCCAAAACATTTAAATATAGACTTTGGTTTAAACCCAAGAGAAATATTTGACTTAGCATTAAGAAAAGACGTAGCAACAGCTACAATAGAAATAAATGGTAAGTCACAAACTTACAACTACAATAAGAGAGAATTAAATGATAATACTTGGGATATAAATGTAAGACTTTCAGATGCATATTATAATTCAGAATATTCAAGAGAAATATATCCATCTGACTACATTTATAAAGTAGATAATGCATATGGAAACAATTACGCAGACTATGGAGCTTCAGAAAATGATGAACTTAATGTATATGTAACATATAAATTAATGGTTCGTAACCAATCGCAATCAGCACTTGGTCAAGTAATGGAAATAGTAGATTACTACGATAAAGACTACACATATGTAGCAGAACGTTCTTACATTAAAGTAGGAGATAGTACATTACAAGTAAATGCACAAGATTCTAGCAGATATGGAGAAGGAAACTCAAGTACAATAGATGGTTACAACAGATTATATGTACGTGGACTAGAAAATACTAAATTAACATCAGGTCAAACAGCATATGTTTACTTAACTTTTAAAGTAAACAAAGATGAAGACAGAAATGTATTATTAGATGAAAATAATTGGAAATACAATAGCACAACTGGAGAAATAGAAGCAACATTAAACGGAGTAGGAAAAGAAAATATTGCTGAAATTAACGGATTTAGAACATACTACAGAAATGGAACTTATATACCAAACGTTGGTAGTGTATCTGGATACGACAAAGTAGCAGGATTATTCGATTATGACTCAGTAAATGGTAACTTAAATCCAAACGACGTACCAAAAGACGGAACAATTAATAATAGTAATTTTGAAGACGATACAGATAAAGCACCAAATATTAGATTACTATTATACAAAAATGATGAAAACAGAGTAATAGAAGGTACTGTATGGGAAGAAGAAAGAAATGTAATTAATCAAGAACAAGTTACAGCAGTCGGCGATGGTATATACGATAGTTCAAAAGAATCAGCAATAAATGGTGTAACAGTTCAATTAGTTGAATTAAGAAGCAATGGAACAGAATATGTATGGCAAACAATTTCATCTGGACAAAATCATTTCAATTCAGCAGACACATATAAACCTATAATAAACAAAGAGGGAGCTGACGGAAAGAATTTAATACCAGATGTAGTAGACGAAGCAGAAGGTAAATACATATTTAAATCATACCCAACAGGAAACTTTGTTGTTAGATTTATCTACGGAGATACTGTAAAAACAGTTCTTCCAAATACCTCAACAGCAATAACAAATGCACAAGGAGTAAAAGGACAAAACGTTAAATCATATAATGGTCAAGACTATAAATCAACAACATATCAAACAGGAATTACACAAAATAATTCATATGTATGGAGAAAAGACCCTACTTGGGTAAATGGACAAAAAACATTAGGAGAAGAATTAACAACAGTAACAACATTCAAAACAAATGCAAGCAACAATGAAACAGCAAGTCCATTAGTAAGTGAAAGAGAGCAAAAAGGTTACTTATATGATGTAACAGCATCAGACGCTAATGCAAATGTATCAGATGCAAAAGACATTGAAAGCATAAGAAATAAAGTTATAGACTATTCAGATAAGAGCGTTATGAATTATATTGCAGAAGTTTTAGCATCACATGAGCAAATGCCTTTAAACGAAGCAGAACTTACAAATAAATTAAACGAATTAATGGCAAAAATTCAAATGACAGCAGAAACAGGTTTAATTAATGTAGAAGTAGAATATGACAGAAATACAAGTGAAGGTGTTGACCAAGAAAGCAAAAACGGAGCTTATAAAATTACAAATGTAAACTTAGGACTTGAAGAAAGACCAAAAGCACAACTTGCAATTAATAAAGAAGTAACAAATGTTAAATTAACATTAGCAGACGGTTCAACATTATTTGATGCATCACAAAAAGCAACAAACGTATTATGGAGAAAACATAAACCATATAAATTTAAATATAAAGACAACAAATTGGTATCAGACCCAATGGCAGAAATAAGAGAGAAAAACTCATATGATGCAACATTTGGATTAGTACAATTAAGTATGGACGAAGAATTAATGCATGGTGCAACAATAAAAATTTCATATAAAGTTACAGTAACAAACGTAGGAGAAGTAGATTACAAAGATAATAGCTTCTACTATACAGGTGTAGTATCAGATATGAACAATGTTGTAAAAACACAAGCAAATCAAGTAGTTGACTACATAGCAAATAACTTACAATTCTATGCAGAATATAACAAAGCTTGGAAAACTATAACACAAGAAGAATTACTTGCAGGAGCAGTTAATACAACACTTGCAAATGAAACTGGAAAATACAATACAATTATAGTAACAAGTGAAAAATCAAACATTGCAAATAAAGCATTAGTACCAGAAAAATATAATCCAAACGAAAGCAGTGTATCAGATGACTTAGTATTAACTCAATTAATTACTTCAGAAAACGAAACAGACGACTTAACTTACAGAAATATTGTAGAAATTACAACAATAAGCAATAGCGTAGGTAGAAGAATGGCATACTCAGTAGTTGGTAACCAAAACCCAACAAAAGATGCTCAAGAAGTAGACAGCAACGTATCAGAAGTTGTTAAAATATTACCACCATTTGGTACAACAGCGATGCCATATGTAATAGGAGCAGTAATACTTCTATCAAGTGGAATACTAATTGCAGGAATAATATTCATTAAGAAAAAAGTGTTAAGAAAATAATTAAATAATACAAAAAAAGAAAAATCTGACTTTTAGTTAGATTTTTCTTTTTTTATTGTTTACATTAAAAATATGTTGTGATATAATTTTTTATGAATATGAGGTGAAAATATGAATCAAATATTATACACTGGGGGTAATAAAAAGAAAGGACCTCTAGAAATAAAAACAGTAATAATTATATTTGCAGTAATTATAACATTATTTGCAATAGCATTAATAGGAAAAGGAATATATGGAATAGCAAGCTCAAATAATTCTAAAAAAGGATTATCAGAACCAGTTATCACGGTAGAAGAAATAGATGGTAAAGTTCAAATCAGCATTATTCATGATAGAGCAATAGATAAAATAAATTATTCTTGGAATAATGGTACAACAATTACAATGCAAGGAAAAGGACAAACAAGCATAAAAGAAGAAATAGATCTTCCAACTGGAGAAAATACATTAAAATTAATAATTATAGATAACACAAAAGCAGAATATACATATACAAAAGATTTCAAAGTATCAGAAAAAGATACTATAGCGCCAGAAATAGAGTTTGCTGTTGAAGGTTCAAAAGTAAAAATAGTAGCAAGAGACGATAGAGAATTAAGACAAATGTCATATAATTGGGATGAAGAAGACAAAACAACAGTAGAACCAAGAGAAGATTCATTAAAGCAAATAGAAGAAAAAATATCAATACTAAAAGGTGAACATACCTTGAAAATAACAGCAGTAGATGCAGCAGGAAATGAAACAACAAAAGAACAAGTATTTAAAGGAGCTAAAAAGCCAACCATAGAAATAGAAGAGCAAAATGATGAAATAGTAGTTACAGTTAAAGACGAAGAAAATATACAAAAAATAGAAATAACGGTAAATGGACAACTATCTTCTACAGATTCAGAAGATACAGGAACACCGCTAAATATGAAAGAAGCAAAATTTATACAAAAACTACAATCGGGAGAAAATAACATAGTTATAACAGCATATAATGTAAGTGGCTTATCAGAACAAGTAACTAAACAAATAATACGATAGATTAGTTGAAAGAATACTTGAAAACAGACTATTTATAACATTAACGTAAAACAAAAATAAGAAATTTTCTAAAGAAATAGATATAAAAATAAAAACATAAACATAAAAAGCGGGCGTAATAAAAAATTACGCCCTTTATAAAATAAAAACAAGGGGATAACAGAGTGAATACAGAATTTATACTTAATATGTTTGTATATCTGATTATATATTCTTTCTTCGGGTGGATACTAGAAAGTATATACAAAACAGCATGGGAAAAGCAATTTGTAAACAGCGGTTTTTTAAAAGGACCATACTGTCCAATATATGGTTTAGCCGCAATATTTATGATATTAACATTAAACTTTTTAAAAGGCAAAATAATATTGTTATTTATAGTATCTTTTATAGTACTATCTATATGGGAATACATAGTTGGTGTATTTTTAGAAAAAGTATTTAAACAAAAATATTGGGACTACACAAATTACAAATTAAATATAAATGGGAGAGTATGTCTAATAAACTCAATATTTTGGGGAGTTTTAGGAGTAGTATTTATAGAATGGGTACACCCATTTGTAGAAAATATAATTCATTTAATACCAGAAAAAACATTATTATATTCAACAATAGTAATATACATAATATTCATAGTAGATATAATAACAACAATATTATCAATGGCTAAGTTTACAGAAGCAATAGAAAAAATAAATGAACTTAGTGAAAAAATAAAGATAAATATAGAACAATTAAAAGAAAATGCTATAAACTCACAAGCTAAATCTAAACTAGAAGAATTAATTAGAAAATTAAAATTACAACAATCAAAAATAAAATTAAATTTATATAGAGAGGCAAGAAGACTTCAAAAGGCATTCCCAACAATGAAGTCTGAGAAAATTTCTAATTTCTTAAGTGAAAAAATAGATATAGAAGCACTAAAGAAAATAAAAAAGAAGAATAGCAAGAAGGAAAATAGTAAGAAAGAAAAATAAAAAAATAAAAGTAAGAAAAAAGTAAAAACAGCAAAATAAGAATAATAAAAATAATAAGCTAAAAAAAGCGAAATAAGATAAAAAAGACCAGAGATAAAAAGTTAATAAAAAATAAATCTTACATGAGAAAGGAACAAAAGAATATGTTACAAGAAATATATATAATAGATGATGGACATAAATTAGAGAAAATTATAAAAGAAATTTTTAAAGAAGAAAAAGAATATAAAGTAACAAGAGTAACAACCAACAATATAGATACAGCATTAAGAAATATACCATCTTTAATAATAATAAATGAAGATAGTTTTTTAGAAGACGGAGTACAAATGTGCAAAAACATAAAGGCAGATGAAAACAATAGTATTACACCTATTATAATTGTAACATCAAGAAAAGAACATGACCACAAACTAAAAATGCTTGAAATAGGAATAGCACATTATATAAGAGTTCCAGTAGATAAAGAATATTTATATTATACAATACAAAATGTATTAAGCTTATTATATGCAAATAGAAGAGTAAGTCCTCTAACAGGACTTCCAGGAAATGTACAAATACAAGCAGAAATGAAAAAAAGACTTCTAAATGAAGAAGAATTTACTATGATGTATTTCGATTTAGATAACTTTAAAGCATATAATGATGTGTATGGATTCTTAAAAGGAGATGAAATAATAAAATTTACAGCAGATGTAATATTAAGAAATGTGCATACAAAAGAATATCAGGACAGCTTTGTAGGACACATTGGAGGAGATGACTTTATAGGAATAATATCTGGAAAAGACTGTGAGAGCATCTGTCAAAATATAGTTGTAGAATTCGATGCAAAAGTTGGAAAGTATTATACCAAAGAAGATAAAGAAAAAGGGTACATAGAAGTAGAAAACAGAAAAGGAGTAATAGAACAATTCCCACTTACATCAATATCGATAGGAGTAGTAGAAGTAGTAAAAGGAAAATTCGATAATGTGTTAGAAATAGGAGAAGCAGGGGCAGAAGTAAAACATTTAGCAAAAACAATACAAGGAAGTACATATGTAATAGATAGAAGAAAAGAGTTCAAATAGAAATTATAAGAATAAAAAACACAAACATCTCATATAAATTAATGAGGTGTTTGTTATGTTTATAATAAGAAAAAAGAGAATAATAATGTTATTAAGTTTTGTATTTGTTGCAATACTTGTAGCAAGCATAGGTCAAAATAATAAAAAAATAAATACAGTTGAAACAGTAGCTACTCCAGTAACCAACAAGGTAATAGTAGTAGATGCAGGACATGGAATACCAGATGAGCGGTGCACAAAGTAGTACAGGAACAACAGAGGCACAAACTAATTTAAAAATAGCATTAAAATTACAAAATTTATTAGAACAATCAGGAGCAACAGTAATATTAACTCGTTCAGATGAAAATGCAATATACGATTTAGACAGTAAAACATTAAAACAAAAAAAGTTATCAGACATACATAATAGAGTAAAAATAGGAAATGAATACTCAGCAGATATATTTATTTCAATACATTTAAATAAAATTCCACAAGAACAGTATTGGGGATGGCAATGCTTTTATAAACAAGGCGACGAAAATAGTACAAAACTTGCAAAAGAATTGCAAGAAAATTTAAATAGTGCAATACAAAAAGAAAACAAAAGAGTAGCAATGAAACTAGAAAATGTATATATAATAAAACATGTAGAAATACCAATTTCTATAGTAGAATGTGGCTTTCTTTCAAATCAAGAAGAAGAAAAACTGCTATTAGATGACAACTATCAAAATAAATTAGCATGGGGGATATTTAATGGTATAAATTCATATTTTTATAATTAAAAAAAGTGTAAAATTGAATAAAAATTTAGGTAAAAAATTAAATAAAAAAAGTAGATAAAAAGGTATAAAAATAAATTTACATATTTTCCTTTAAATGTTGCATTTATTTGTAGAATTTTGTATAATAACCGTATATGAAAGGATGTTGGATAATATGGAAAATACCTTAAACTTAACAAATCAACAAAAAAACATATGGAACACAGAAATGTTTTATTCAAATACGAGTGTTAACAATATATGTGGTTATATATACATAAAAGAAAAAGTAGACTTTGAGCTACTAGAAAAGACAGCAAACATATTTGTAGAACATACAGATAGTATGAGATTCCAATTTGAAATAAAAGATGATGAAGCAGTACAGCACGTGTCAACATATAAAAAATTTAAAACAGAAATAATTGAAACAAAAAATATAGAAGAAACAAATAAATTGTGCTCTCGCTTGTTAAAAGCGCCTTTTAAAATGATTAATTCAAATTTATTCAAATTTACACTTTTTAAGTATCCAAATGGAACGGGTGGAATAATTGGAGTATTTCACCATTTAATTTGTGATGCTTGGTCAATGGGATTACTTGTTTCTAGACTAATGGAAATATATTCTATGCTAGTAAAAAGTAATTATGCCTTCGAAGATTATACAAAATATGAACAATATATAATAGATTCTCAAAAATATATGCAAAGTACAAAAATTAAAAATGATAGAACTTTTTGGAATGAAGTTTTCGAAAAGGAACCAGTAATTACACATATCTATAAAGATAAAAAAGCAAGTGGAAAAGATATAAATAGTTGCGAAGGAAGCAGAGAGTCTTTTGAAATAGATAAAAATTTATATGAAAAAATTGCTAGCTTTAGTAAAGAAAATAATTGCTCAGTATATACATTTTTTATGGCGATATACCTAATTTATCTTGCAAAAATAAATGATACAAAATCAGCGATAATAGGAACTCCAGTACTTAACAGAAGAAATTTTAATGAAAAACAAATAATAGGAATGTTTGTAAGCAATGTACCTTTTAAAATGGATATAAATTCTAATTTAGAATTTTCAAAATTTTTAAAACAAGTAGAATTAAATCAAACAGCAATATATAGGCATCAAAAATATCCATATTTAGAACTATTAAAAGACATTAAAGAAAAATTTGATATGTCTGAAAATTTATATGATTTTGTATTATCTTACCAAAATGCAAGAGATAACAAAAAAACAAGTGATATAGATTATGAATCAGGCTGGGTACCAAACTCTAATGTTGCAAATCCTGTTGAAGTACATTTTTACGATATGGACAACACAGGAAAAGTGAATATATTTTATAATTATCAAACAAGCAAATTTACAAAAGAAGATATAGAAAACTTACACAAAAGAATAATAAATATGGCAAAAAGTGTTTTAAAAAATCCAGTAATAAAAAATATAGAAGTTATAACAAAAGAAGAAAAATCTATAATAAATAAATTTAATGCAACAGAATATAAATATAATAAAAAACAAACAATAGTAGAAGTTTTTGAAAAACAAGTAAGAAAAAATAAAAATAAAATATGTGCAAAATTTAAAGATAAAACATTAACATATGGCGAGTTAGATGAAAAATCAAATCAAGTTGCTAATATATTATTAAGCAAACAAATAAAAAAAGATGATGTAGTAGGAATAATGCTAAATAGGTCATTAGATTTACATATAGCAATGTGGGGAGTATTAAAAACGGGAGCAGCATATATGCTAATAGACCCAAATCTTCCAGAAGATAGAGTAAACTATATGTTAACAAATGCAAAATGTCCAATAGTAATTACAAACTTATATATGAATTACGAAACAGTTGATATAACAAACTTAGAAAATTATAGTAATAAACAACCAAAAGTAAAAAGCTCAAATGAAGATAGATTTTGTGTATTATATACTTCTGGTTCAACAGGTATGCCAAAAGGTGTTGAATTAAGAAGACTAAGTGTTATAAATTTAGTAAACAGCTTCAAAAAAATATTACATACTAATATTTGTGAGAACTATTTAAGTACAAGTACTGTTTCATTTGATATGTTTGTAGTTGAAAATTTTCTTTCAATATTATCAGGAAAAACAGTAATACTTGCAGATGAAGATGAACAAAAAATACCAGCATTTACAAGTAAATTAATAATAGAAAATAATATAGATTTCATAGTATCTACACCATCAAAAATATCATTATTATTAAATGAAAATGAATGTTTAAGAGATGTAAAAGTAATTCAATTAGGTGGAGAAGTATTTAAGCCAAGTCTATATAAAGAATTAAGAAAAGCAACAAATGCAGAAATACATAATGGCTATGGACCTTCAGAGACATGTGCATGTGCTTCAAATAAACACGTTATAGATGAAAATGATATAACAATAGGAACTCCATACTTAAATGTAAAAATGTATATAATGAACAAAGATGAAAATATACTACCAATAGATATACCAGGGGAACTTGTAATAACAGGAGATGGAGTAGGTTTAGGATATGTAAATAAACAAAGATTTAATGGGGTATATAGAACAGGAGACATCGCAAAGCTAAATAAAAACGGAGAACTAGTTTATTATGGAAGAAAAGATAATCAAATAAAATTACATGGACTAAGAATTGAATTAGACGAAATAACAGAAAAAATAATAAAATTAGAAGATATAAAAAATGCCATAACAGTAATAAAAAAAGTAAATGATATAGACAGTATATGTGCATACATAGAGACAACAGACAGTGAATTAACAGAAAAAACATTAAAAAAAGCACTTGCAAAAGAATTACCAAACTATATGGTACCATCTCACATAGTATTTATGGACCACCTACCTATAACTGCAAATGGAAAGGTAGATAGCAAAAATTTGCCAGAAATAATAGTAGAAGATAAAGAATTTATAAAAAGCGAAACAGACACAGAGAAAAAAGTAGAAAAAATCTGGAAAAAAGTTTTAAAACTAAACAAAATAAGTACATTAGCAAATTTCTTCGATTTAGGTGGAGACTCACTATGCTCTATAATGTTAGTTTCAGAAATATATAATGATTTAAAAGTAAAAATAGAAGTAAAAGACATTTTCGAATATCCAACAATTAAGGAATTGTCAGAATTTATTGATACAAAAGAAGTAACAGAAGAGAAAACAGAAAAAATAAAAAAACATGAAAAAGCAGAATATTATCCAGTATCTTCAGCACAAAGAAGAATATACTATACTGCAAGTATGCAAGAAGAGTCATTAGCATATAATACACCATTTGGAATACTTTTCGACAAAGTACCAGATGTAAAAAAATTAGAAAATGCAATAGGAACAATAATAAACAGACATGAAGCTTTTAGAACATATTTTGAGTTAAAAGATACAGATGTTGTTCAAAAAGTGGTAGAAAAAATAGACTTTAAATTAAAGGTATCAAACAGCAAAAATGAAGACTTTGTAAAACCATTTGACTTAGGAAAAGCACCTTTAATGCATATTGAGTTAGATAAGTTTGACGGAAAAGCATTATTACAAATGGATATGCATCATATAATCTGTGATGGAACATCAATAGGAATATTTGCAAAAGAATTGTGTGACTTATATAACGAAAAAGAACTAAAAGAAAATAAAATTGATTATATAGATTATGCAATATCAGAAAAAATAGAAGAAAAAGATAAAGAATATTGGTTATCTACTTTTGAAAATGGAGTGCCTTTATTAAATATGCCAACTGAATTTGAAAGAGCTAGTATAAAATCAGAAGAAGGAGAAAGCATATTTGAAAAACTAGAAAATGTAGATAAAATAAATGAATTCTGTAAAAGTAAAGGAATTACACCATATATGTTCTTACTTTCAAGCTATTATATTCTTCTTTATAAATACACAATGCAAAATGAAATAGTAGTAGGAACACCAACAGTAGGAAGAAACAATGCAGAACTTTCAGATATAGTTGGAATGTTTGTTAATACAATCGCACTAAAACAAAATATACAATCTTCAAGCACGGCAATAGACTTTCTAAATCAAGTAAAAAATAATTGTATGAATGCATTTGAACATCAAACATATCCATTTGATGAACTAGTTAAAAACTTAAATATAGCAAGAGATAATAGTAGAAATCCTGTATTTGATACGATGTTTATATATGAGAGTGAAGGACTACCAAAATTAGACCTAAACGGGTTAAGCAGTACATATGTTATACCAGAAAACAAAACATCTAAGTTTGACATATCACTTGAAATAACACCAACACAAGAATCATATAATATAAGACTAGAATACTGTACAAAATTATTTGGTAAAAACTTTATGAGCACATTCTTAGACTGCTACAAAAATATAGTAAACAGTATTATAGAAGAACCAGAAACACAAATTTCTAAGATAAAAATACTTACAGAAATTCCAAAAATGTATCCAACTTTGGAATATTCAAAAGAACTTAGAATAATAGATTTATTTGAAAAACAAGTATTAGAAACACCAGACAAAATAGCACTTGTATTTGGAGACGAGAAATATACTTATAAAGAATTAGAAACAAAAGTAAATAAACTAGCAAACCATATTATAAATATGCCAGCATATAAAAATAATATTTCTAAAAAGAAATATAAAGTAATAGGAATTATGATGGACAGAAGAGCAGAACTTATAGTTTCTATGTTTGCAATTTTAAAAGCGGGGGCAGGATATTTACCAATCGATCCAAAATACCCTGTTGATAGAGTAAAATATATTCTAGAAGATAGTGAAGTAGGACTAGTTCTTACAGAAAAAAATTACGAAGATAGAATAGAAGTAGACTCTTTATGTGTAGATGATGAAAATTCTTATGATGAATATAAACCATTTGATACAGATACAAAATCTTCAGATGTTTCATATATGATATATACATCAGGCTCAACAGGAAGACCAAAAGGAGTTATATTAAAACAATCAAGCGTAGTAAACTTCATTTATGGAATGTGTGATAGAATGCCACTAAAAGATAAAACAATAGTAAATATCACCACAATGTGTTTTGATATATTTGTATTAGAAAGCTTATTACCATTATGTACAGGAATGAAAGTTGTTTTAGCAAATAATGAAGAGCAAAACAACCCAATACTTTTAAATGAATTATGCTTAAAAAATAATGTTGAAGTAATACAAACAACACCTTCAAAATTTAAGCTACTAATGTCAGAAAACACAGCAATAGAATATATCCAAAAAATGAAAATAATATCACTTGCAGGAGAACCATTTACACTTGACTTATTCAAAAAGATTAGAAATATAACAGATGCACAAGTATTTAATATGTATGGACCAACAGAAACAACAGTTGGCTCAACATTAAAAGAAATAACTTCATTAAATAAAAAAATAACAATAGGAACACCGATAGCAAATACAGAAATATATGTATTAGATAATGATATGAATCAAGTTCCACAAGGTGTAATAGGAACATTATTCATAGGAGGAGACGGAGTTTCAATAGGATATATAAACAAACCAGAACTTACATCAGAAAGATATATAGAATATAATAATTCCAGAATATATAATTCAGGAGACTTAGTAAAAGTACTTCCAAATGGAGAAATAG
This sequence comes from uncultured Clostridia bacterium, assembly GCA_934154515.1. GTDB lineage: Bacteria > Bacillota > Clostridia > TANB77 > CAG-508 > UMGS1663. The sequence goes on along the minus strand of CAKPGD010000001.1, from coordinate 28,633 downwards.
ACTGTTTAGGAAGAAACGATTTCCAAGTAAAAATAAGAGGACTAAGAATCGAACTTGGAGAAATAGAAAATGCTATATGTGCATATAAAGGAGTTTCATCAAGTGTAGTAGCTGTAAAAAATGTAAATGGAAGAGATATCTTATGTGGATATTTTGTAGCAACAGGTAGAGTATCTATATCTAATTTAAAAAATAGACTATCTATGAGTTTACCAAATTATATGGTTCCATCATACCTAGTACAATTAGAAGACTTTAAATATACACCAAACGGAAAAATAGATAGAAAAGAACTACCTTTACCAATAATAAAGGAAAAAGAAATAATTGCACCAGAAACAGAATTAGAGAGAAAATTAGTAAAAATATGGGAAGAAATCCTTTCGCTAGAAAAAATAAGTATAGATGATAATTTCTTTGATATAGGCGGAGACTCTTTATGCGCATTAAAACTACAACTAGAAATTATGAAGATAGGGTATAACATTAACTATGGAGACATATTTAAGAATAACACAATTAGAGAATTAGCAAAATTCTTAGAAGAAAACAAAGAAGAAGCTTTATACCCACAATATACAGAAAAAGACTTTGAAAAAATAAATAACTTTATAAAGAAAAATGCAGAAGAAAATAAAATAAGAGTAAGACCAAGAAAAATACAAAATGTGCTTTTAGTAGGTGCAACAGGATTCTTAGGAATTCATGTATTAGCAGAATTATTAAAAATAGATTCTATAAAAATATATTGTTTAATTAGAAAAGACCCAAGTACATCACCAGAAAACAAATTAAGAAATAAATTCAAATATTACTTTGGAAGTGATTTAAGTAATTTATTAGGAACAAGAATATTTGTAATAGACGGAGATATTACTTACAAAAATTATGGACTTTCAGAAGAGCAATATAATCAATTAGGAGAAAATGTAGAACAAGTTATAAACTGTGCTGCATTAGTAAAACACTATGGAGATTACAATGTATTCGAAAAAATAAATGTAACAGGTGTAAAAAACATTATAGAATTTTGTGAAAAATTCAATAAAGAATTCATACAAACTTCAACAGTAAGTGTATCTGGAAATACAATGGTAGGATTAGCAAATAGCTTCAGACCAGACGAAGTAATTGAATATGGAGAAGATAAACTATTTGTAAATCAAACACTAGAAAACGTATATGTTAGAAGTAAATTTGAAGCAGAAAAATTAATTTTAGAAGAATTAGCAAGTAAAAGACTAAAAGGAATAATACTAAGAATAGGAAATATAACTAATAGATATTCAGATGGTAAATTCCAAGAAAATAGTGAAGATAATGCATTTTTAAATAGATTAAAAGCATTTTTAGCATTAGGAATGATTCCAAAATCAATAATGGAAAATTACGCAGAATTTAGTCCAGTTGATAAAATAGCAGAAGCTATTATAGTATGTATGGAATACTATAATTTCCCAATATCAATAATGCACTTATATAATTCAAAACACATTTATATAAAAGAATTATATGAAATATTAAAACAATTAAAAATAGACATAAAAATAGTAGAAGATTATGTATTTAAAAAGAAACTAAAAAAATGGCTATATGACGAGTCAAGAACTAATAATGTAAATGTATTGGTAAATGACTTAGACAAAGATGATAACTTCGTATATAAAACAAATTTAGTAATTTCAAATAAAAATACACTTAAATTTTTTAAAGAAGCTGGATTTGACTGGCCAGAAATTGATATAGAATACATAAGAAAAGTACTAGAAAATTTATAAATTAAGAAACTAGGAGGATAAAATGAAATACTTTGAATTCTTTATTGGATTGCTAATAACAATCATAATAGAGGCTATAACAATTTTTTACATAAATAAGAAAAAGACAACGAACTCAAAATTAAAAACAACATTTAACTATTTGTTGTATTCTATGATGTTTTGGTGTGTAGGTCTAATAGCTCAAATTTTAATCATAAATTATGTGCCAACAATTAGCCCTATATACCCAGAATACTTTATATACATATTTGTTGTATTTATGCCAGTAATATTATTCTTCATAGCGTATAACTTATCAGAAGACAAGAAATACAAGAAAAGCCAATTATTATTGTTTATAATACCAGTAACAACAATGCTGGTATTATGGACAAATAAATTTCACAATTTGTTTTATAAAGTATATTCTGTAAATCCTGAAACTACAGTATTTGGACCATATTTCTATGTCCATTCTGTATATACATATGGATTATTCATAATAGATATTATAATTCTATTAAAAAATTCTATGAAGGATTCAAAAGGAGTTTCTAAACAATTTATACTAATGGCAATAGGTGCATTAGTACCGCTAATAGTAAATATATTAGGAATGACAGTATTTGATATGAACATATATATAACACCAATCTCATTCATGACAACATTCTTATGTTTTGCTATTGCAATATTTAGATATGATTTCTTAGACGTTGCTCCAATAGCATTAAAAACAATAGTTGACCAGATTTCAGATGCATATGTTGTATTAAGCAAAGATGAAATTATAACAAACTGTAATAAAACATTTGAAAAAATATTTAAAATAGATAGAAAGAAATTAATAGGAAAACAATTTGAAGAAATAGAAATTTCCAAAAGCATTACAGTAAAAAAGAAAAAGCTAGGAGAATATTTTAAAACAATAAAACATGACGAAAAACTACATATAGCAGAAGCTATATTAAAGAAACAAAATAAATATTTCAATATAGAAATAACAGGAATTTATAAAGAAAGAAAATATGTAGGAACGCTAATACTATTTAAAGATACAACACAACATATACTTGACATGGAGGTTTTAAAACAAAATCAAGACATATTAATGGAACGTGAGAGACTTGCTTCATTAGGACAAATGATAGGTGGAATAGCACACAACTTAAAAACACCAATAATGTCAATTTCTGGTGCAATGGAAGGACTTACAGATTTAATAACAGAATATCAAAAATCTATAAATGACCCAGATGTTACAAAAGAAGACCACCAAGCAATAGCAAAAGATATGCTAGAATGGGTAAATAAAGTAAACTCATATGATTCATATATGTCAGACATCATAACTGCTGTAAAAGGTCAAGCAGTTAATATGACAGAAGATGCTACAATGATATTTGAAGTAGAAGAGCTACTAAATAGAGTTAATATATTAATGAAACATGAATTAAAAAATGCATTTATAAAATTAAATGTAGTTAAAAAAGTAGAAGATCATACTAAAATAATAGGAAACATCAACAGTTTAGTACAAGTAGTTAATAACTTAATATCAAATGCAATACAATCATATGGCGGAAAACCAGACCAAGTTATAGATTTAGTTATAGATAAAGAAAAAAATAATATAATAATATCTGTAATAGACCACGGAAGTGGAATACCAGAAGAAATACAGAAAAAATTGTTTAATGAAATGATTACAACAAAAGGACATAATGGAACAGGACTAGGATTATTTATGTCATACTCAACAATAAAAGGACACTTCAATGGAGACATAAACTTTAAATCTAAAGTAGGAGTTGGTACAACATTTAATATAGTATTACCACAATAAAATCTAGCAATAGGAGGAAAATAATATGAGAAAATATATGAAAGAAGAAATAACTTCAGCATATAAAATAATGGCAGTAGATGATGATTCAGGTATCTTAGACTCATTAAAAGTAGTTCTTAGAAGATCTGGATATGATTTAATCTGCTTTTCAAATCCACTTGAAGCGATAGAAGAATTAAAAAAGAATCATTATGATTTATTACTACTAGACTTTATAATGGACCCAATACATGGTGACCAAGTAGTTGAAGAAATAAGAAAATTTAATAAAGAATTATATATTTTGCTACTAACAGGGCATAAAGATTTAGCTCCACCATTACAAACATTAAAAGAACTAGAAATACAAGGATATTGTGAAAAAAGCAATAATTTTGATCAATTACTATTATTAATAGAATCTGGATTAAAATCTGTTGACCAAATGCATATAATAAGCCAAATAAATGAAGAACTTAGAAACAAAAAAGAAGAATTAGAAAAAGCATATTTAGATACAATACAAATATTAAGATATACAGTAGAAGCAAAAGACCCATATACAAGAGGTCATTCAGACAGGGTATCAGAGTTCTCTGTATTAATTGGAGAAAAAATGGGCTTAGACGAAAATACTCTTCATATATTAAAAATAGGCGGATTATTCCACGACATAGGAAAAATAGGAATTCCGGACAGTATTCTATTAAAAGAATCAAAACTAGATGATGAAGAATATTCACAAATAAAAAATCACCCTTCAATAGGAGTACATATCTTAGGAAATGCAGAAACATTTAAAGATATAATTCCAATAGTATTACATCACCACGAAAGATTTGACGGAAGAGGATATCCAAGTCAATTAAAAGGTGAAGAAATACCATTAGTTGCAAGAATTGCAGCAGTTGCAGATACTTTTGATGCAATGACATCAAAAAGAACATATAGAAATGCACTTCCACTAGAAGATGTTATAAATGAAATAGAAAGATGCAGTGGAACACAATTTGATCCACAAATAGCAAGTGTATTTTTAGACATACTAAAGAACCGCTACGAAAGTATAAAAAATATACAAGAAAAATATAAATAGAAACAAAATAATGCATAAATTTTCCACAACTGGCAAACAATATGTGTATAAAACATATGCCAAGGGGTGGAAAAATTTTTATGAAAAATTATAAAAAATTAAATATAAAAGGAACAGTATTAGAAAAAGGTCAATTAGAGAACTATTTAGAAAAAATTGCATCAGATCATATATTACAGCAAAACAGTAGCAAAGAAACATATCCAATACCACAACTGAAAGAAAATTTTGAAGCAATAGAAGAAGTGTATCAATTACTAAATGAACACATAAAATTAGGAATTCCAATACATCCAGCAGGAGAATGGTTGTTAGACAACTTTTATGTAATAGAAGAAACAATTCAAATGGTAGAAAAACAAATGCCATTAAGTAAATATGTTAAATTTTTAGGAATATCAAATGGAGTATATAAAGGATTTGCAAGAATATATGTGCTAGCAACAGAAATTACAGCCTATACAGACAACACCATAGATTCAAAAACAATAGGAGAATTAGTTAATAGTTATCAGAGAAAAAAGAGTCTAAATATGGACGAAATATGGAATATAGGCTTATTTATTCAAATAGCATTAATACAAAATATAAGAGATATTTGTGAAAAAATATATTTTAGTCAAATGCAAAAATATAGAGTAGAAAATATAATAGAAAGACTAGTAGAAAACAAGCAAGAATTGAAATATAAAAATTTAGGAGACTATAAACAAAAAGTAAAAGGGTATGGAGAAATGAAATACCCTTTTATAGAGTATATGTCATATAGACTAAAAAAATATGGAAAGTCTGCATATAGCTATATAAACATACTTGAAGAAGAAGTAAACAAAATGGGAACGACAACAGAAGAAGTAATTAGAAAAGAACATTTCGACATAGCAGTAAAAAAAGTAAGTATGGCAAATTCAATCTTAAGTATAAAAGAGTTACTTAGAATGGATTTCTTGCAAGTGTTTCAAAGCATTAATGGAGTAGAAGAAATATTAAAAAAAGATCCAGCACAAATATATGAAAAAATGGATTATAAATCAAAAGAGTATTATAGAAATAAAATCCAAGAAATATCTACTAAAACAAAAATATCTGAAATATATATTGCAAATAAAATATTAGAATTAGCACAAAAAGAAAGCAAATTAGAATCAGAAAATAATACAAACAAAGAAAAACGTAAGCATGTTGGGTATTATTTAATAGATGATGGAAAAGAAGAACTTTTAAAAGAATTAACAGGGCAAGAAAGCAAAAAAATAAGAGCACAAACAAAATCAAAAATTTATATATATGGAATATGGGGAAGCACAATAATTATAGATACACTAATCTGGGCAATATTAGCAAAACCAATAAATAATATAACACTTAGTGTAGTATTTTTTATACTATCGTTAATACCAATACAAGAAATAATTGTACAAATAGTTCAATATATATTAGGAAAAATAGTAAAACCTAAAATGATAGTAAAATTAGATATGAAAAATAATGGAATACCTAAAGAATATGCTACTTGTGTTGTAATACCAACTATATTAAAATCAAAAGAAAAAGTAGAAGAACTAATGAAAAAACTAGAAGTATATTATTTAGCAAATAAAAGTGAAAATATATATTTTACGCTATTAGGAGACTGTTCAGGAGGAAATAATAAAGAAGAAAAATTTGATGAAGAAGTAATAGAAGAAGGAATAAAAGAAGTAGAAGAATTAAATCAAAAATACGATAATAAAGAAGAACAAGAAAAAATCCTACCAAAATTTAACTTCATATATCGTAAAAGATTTTGGAATGGACAAGAAGAATGCTATTTAGGTTGGGAAAGAAAAAGAGGTTTATTAAATCAATTTAACAACTATTTACTAGGAAAAGAAAAAAATATATTTAGAGAAAATACGATAGAAACATGGAAAAAAGAAAACAATATAAAAGAATTACAAAAAATAAAATATATAATAACACTAGATAGTGATACAGAATTAGTTCTAAATACAGGGCTAGAGCTAGTAGGAGCGATGGCACATATATTAAACAAACCAGAGTTAAGCAAAAAAGAAGACGTAGTAATAAGTGGGCACGCACTTATTCAACCAAGAGTAGGAATAAATATAGAAAGCAGTAGAAAAAATCTATTTACAAAAATATTTGCAGGAAATGGAGGAACAGATCCATACACGAATGCAATATCAGATATATACCAAGACAATTTCGAAGAAGGAATATTTACTGGAAAAGGAATTTATGACTTAGAAGTATTTTCAAAAGTATTAAAAGATGAAATACCAGAAAACACAGTACTAAGCCATGACCTATTAGAAGGAAGTTATTTGAGATGTGGACTTGCCACAGACATACTATTAATGGATGGTTATCCTTCAAGCTATAATAGCTATAAAACAAGACAACACAGATGGATAAGAGGAGACTTTCAAATATATAATTGGACTAAAGAAAACATCATAAATAGAAAAGAAATAAAAAAGAAAAACCCATTAAATATTTTATGTAGGTACAAGATATTAGATAATTTAATAAGAGAAATCCTTCCTATTACATCAGTTTTACTAATAATAATTTTCGCAATATCAAGGGGTTTAAAAATAAAATATTCTTCAATATATATGGCAATCGCAATAATATCAATAATAATGCCAACAATAATAGATATAATAAATAAAATAGTATTTAGAAAAGTAGGAAATAAATATCAAAAAAGATTTGAATCTACAATAAATTCATTTTTAGCAAGTATAATAAGAGGAGTAATAGCAATAGCAACATTACCAGACAAGGCCTATACATCTTTAAATGCTATGATAAAAAGTATATACAGAATGAAAATAAGCAATAAACACTTGCTAGAATGGATAACATCAGAAGAAAGCGAAAAATTAAGCAAACAAGATTTAAAAACTTATTATAAAAATATGTTTTCAAATGTAGTTCTAGGAATATTGGGTATAATATATTTTTTAGCATTAAAAAACGTATTAATATTAATACTTGCTATACTTTGGCTTATAACACCAGCATTTATGTGCTATATAAGTAAAACAAAAAAAGAAGAAAAAGCAATAGAAAAAGTAGTTAAAGAAGATAAAGAATACTTACTTGAAATAGGAAGAAGAACATGGAAATTCTTTAAAGAAAATATTAACGAAAAAAACAATTTTTTACCACCAGATAATTATCAAGAAGATAGAACAGAAAAAATAGTCTCAAGAACATCATCTACAAATATAGGATTAGGACTTCTAACGGTAATTGCAAGTTATGACCTGGGCTATGAAAATTTAGAAGACACATTATTACTTTTAAACAAAATGCTTACAACAATAGAAAAATTACAAAAATGGAATGGGCATTTATACAATTGGTATAATACAAAAACGTTAGAACCATTAATACCAAGGTATATATCAACAGTAGATAGCGGAAACTTTATAGAATATGTATATGTATTAAAAGAATTTTATAAAGAAATTATAGAAAAAATAGGTAAAAATGAAAAACTACTAGAACTAATTCCAAACTGGGTAAATAAACCAATAAATGAAATATCAATAGCAAATGCAGATTTTAGTAAGCTATATGATAAAGAAAAAAATATATTTTCAATAGGGTTTAATATAGAAGAAAACAAACTAACAGATTCATATTATGACTTATTAGCTTCAGAAGCAAGAGGAGCAAGCTTTGTAGCAATAGCAAAAAAAGATGTGCCAGAAAAACATTGGTATAATTTAAACAGAACTCTAACAGTACTTGGAGAATATAAAGGATTAATATCATGGTCAGGAACAGCTTTTGAATATCTAATGCCAAATATAATAATGAAAAAATATAAAGGAAGCCTATTAGATGAATCTTGTAAATTTATGATAAGTAATCAAATGCAATATGCAAAAAAATTAGAAATACCATGGGGATTTTCAGAAACAGCATTTAATGTAAAAGACCTAAACAATAACTATCAATATAAAGCAATAGGAATTCCGTGGTTAGGATTAAAAAGAGGACTAGAAGATGACATAGTAGTTGCAAGCTATGCATCAGCATTAGCATTAAAAGAAATACCAAATAAAGTTATAGAAAACTTTAAAGAACTAGAAAAATATAAAATGTATGGCAAATACGGCTTTTATGAATCTTTAGACTTTACACCAAGAAATTTAAGCAAAGGCAAAAAATATGAAGTAGTAAAAACATATATGGCACATCATCAAGCCTTAATATTACTATCAATAAACAACTTGTTTAATGATGATATATTAGTAAAAAGATTTAACGAAAATCCGGAAATAGAAGCAGTTGATATACTATTACAGGAAAAAATGCCAGAAGACATGATAATAACAAAAGAAGAAAAGAAAAAGCCAGAAAAAATAAAATATATGGACTATGAAAGCAATGCAACAAGAGTATTTAATAAAATAAATGAAAAACGAAATATAATAAATGCAATAGCAAATGATAAGTATTTAATAGTAATGGATCAAAAAGGAAATGGATTTAGCAGGCTAGATGACGTTTTAATAAATAGATATAAACCACTTTCAGATGAAATACAAGGAATAGTATTTTATTTGAAAAATATTAGAAATAATAAAATTTGGACATCAAACTATATGAATTATTTGCCAAAACCAGATAAATATGAAGTAAGTTTTTCCGAAGATGTAAGCAAAATAAGAAGATTAGATGGGTCTGTAGAAACAAAATTAAAAGTAACGGTAGCTCCAGAAGAAGCGGTAGAAATAAGAAATATAGAATTAAAAAATTATGGGTTAGAAGAAGAAACATTAGAAATAACAACAAGCTTAGAGCCAGTACTATCTAAAGCAATTCAAGACTATGCGCACCCTGCATTTAACAATTTATTTCTAACATTTGAATATTTAGAGGATGAAAATATTTTAGTAGTAAAAAGAAGAAAACATACAGCTGAAGAAAAAGAAATGTATATGGCCGTAACATTGTATACTAATAACGAAACAATAGGAGAACTAGAATACGAAATAGATAAAGAAAAATTTTATGGTAGAGGAAATATAAATCTTCCAATAATGGTAGAAAACTCAAAACCATTTTCAAAAAGTACAAATTTAGTAACAGATCCAATAGTAGCAATAAAAAGAACTATAAAAATAGAACCAGAAAAAACATCAAACCTAAGCTTAATAATTTCAGCATCACAAGAAAGAAAAACAGCTATACAAAATGTAAAAGAATATTCAAATGAAGAAAAAATAAAGAAAACTTTTGAACTATCAAAGGCTAGAGTAGAAGCAGAAGCAAGATATTTAGAAATAAAGCATAAAGATATAGAAAACTATCAAAAAATGCTAGGATATATATTATATCAAAATCCGTTAAAGAAACTATATTTAAACAAATTACCAGAAAAAGACTATTCACAAGAAAATTTATGGAAATACGGAATTTCAGGAGATCTTCCAATAGTACTATTAGAAATGCAAGAAGTAAACGAAACATATATATTAGAAGAAATTCTAAAAGCATACGAATTTTATAGGTCAAAAAACATAAATATAGATTTAGTAATATTAGACAAAGAAGAAAACAAATACGAAAGATATGTAAAAGAAAGCATAATAAATGGAATATTAAATCAAAATCTATCTTATATGCAAAATATAAGAGGAGGAATATTTATAATAGATGACTTAGAAAGCAAAGAACTTTTAGAATATAGAGCAAATCTAATAATAGACAGTAGTAAAGGACCGTTAGAAAGGCAATTAAAAGATATAGAAGAAGAATATGAAGACACACTAAAAGAAATAGGCTATGAGGTACCTAAAAAAATAATATTAGAAGAAGAAAAAACATCATCATTATTAGAAGCAGAAAACTTAAAATATTTTAATGAATATGGTGGATTTTCTAAAGATGGAAAAGAATATTTGATAAGAGTAAATAAAGAAAGAAGACTTCCAACAGTATGGAGTAATGTTATGGCAAACAGTAACTTTGGAACACTTGTAACAGAAGCACAAGGAGGATTCACTTGGAGTAAAAACAGTAGATTAAATAGAATGTCATCATGGTCAAATAATCAAGTAATAGATAATCCTTCAGAAGTAATATATCTAAAAGAAGAAACAACAAGCAAAACATGGTCATTAGGTTTAAACCCAATGCCAGACAACAACGATTATTTAGTAACATATGGTTTTGGATACTCAAAATACAGTCATACAAGTATGGAAATAGCACAAAATTTAAACATATTTGTAGCAACCGAAAACAATGTAAAAATAAATCTACTAAACTTAAAAAATCTATCACAAAACAGAAAAAAAGTAAAACTAGTATATTATATAAAACCAGTGCTAGGAGAAGACGAAATAAATTCAAACGGATATATAAACCTTGAATTTGTAAAAAATTCAAACACAATTCTTGTAAAAAATGAAATATCAAATAAAAACGAATATGCCTATGTCTCATGCAGCGAAGAAATAGAATCATATACAGGAAGTAGGAAATTTTTTATAGGAAATGGAACATTCAACAACCCAGAAGCATTAAGAAAAGTAAGTTTAAACAACGAAAATTCACTAGGAATAGATAATGTTATTGCAATTCAAATAAATGTCGAACTAGAAGCATTTGAATCAAAGGACATATCATTTATATTTGGAATGGAAGAAGACAAAATAACAAGTTTAGATAACAGTTATAGGTTTGCTAAAATATCAAACTGCATAGATGAATTAGATAAAGTAAAAAAATATTGGAGTAACTTACTAGGAAAGCTACAAGTAAAGACACCAGTAGAATCATTTAACATATTATTAAATGGATGGCTAGCATATCAAGCAATAGTATGTAGATTATGGGGAAGAAGCGGATTTTATCAGTCAGGAGGGGCATTCGGTTATAGAGACCAACTTCAAGACACATTAGGAATAAAATATTTAGATGCAGAATTCATGAAAAAACAAATAATAAAGCATGCCGCCCATCAATTTATAGAAGGAGATGTAGAACACTGGTGGCATGAAGAAAACAGAAAAGGAATACGAACAAGATTCTCAGATGACTTATTATGGCTTGTATATTTAACAGCAGAATATATAAATCAGACAGGAGACTATACAATATTAGACATACAAGTACCATATGTACAAGGAGCAATACTAGAAGAAGGCGTGGATGAAAGATACGATTTATATGAAGAAAGTAATATAAAAGAAAGTATATATGAACACTGCATAAGAGCAATAGAAAAATCAATGAACTTTGGAGAACATGGACTTCCAAAAATGGGCTCAGGAGATTGGAACGATAGCATGAGTACAGTAGGAAACAAAGGAAAAGGTGAAAGTGTATGGCTAGGATTTTTCCTTTATGATGTATTAAACAAATTAATACCAATAATGGAAGCTAAAAAAGAAAAAATAGAAAAAGAACAGCAAATAATTGAGCAACAAGAAAGACAACAAGAGAAACGACAAGAAAATCAACAAGAGAAACAACAAGAAAATCAACAGAAAAATCAACAAGAAAGTCAACAAGAAAGTCAACAAGAAATAGCAAATAAAGAAGAAATTATTACTCAAGAACAAAAATTAAATGAAACAATAGCTAGATATAAGCAAACAACAGAAAAATTAAAAAAAGCATTAAACACAGCAGGATGGGATGGAAGATGGTATAAAAGAGCATACACAGATGATGGCGAAGAACTAGGAAGTCTTCAAAACGAAGAATGCAGAATAGATGGAATATCACAAAGCTGGGCAACAATTTCAAAAGCAGGAGATAACGATAAAAAATTTATATCAATGGAAAGCTTAGAAAACCATTTAATAGACAGAGAAAACGGAATAATAAAATTATTAGATCCACCATTTGAAAAAAGCAAATTAGAGCCAGGTTATATAAAAGCATATTTACCAGGAACTAGAGAAAATGGAGGACAATATACACATGGAGCAATATGGGCAATAATTGCAGAGGCAATGTTAGGGTTTGGAGATAAAGCAGTAGACCTATTTAGAATGATAAATCCAATAGAACACTCAAAAACAATGGAATCAGCAAATAAATATAAGGTAGAACCATATGTAATATCAGCAGATATTTATGGACACAAAAATTTAGCAGGAAGAGGCGGTTGGACATGGTATACTGGTTCAGCAAGCTGGATGCTAAAAGCAGGAATAGAATATATATTAGGTTTAAAAATAGAAAATAATACATTAAAAATACAACCATGCATAGACAAAACATGGAAAGAGTATAGTATTCATTACCAATATAAAGATACAATTTATAATATAAAGGTAAAAAATCCAGACGAAAAAAATACAGGTGTAGAAATATTTAAAGTAAACGGGCAAGAAATAGAACAAAAGGAACTAAAATTAATAGACGATGGAAAAATATATGATATAGAAGTAATAATGTAAAAATAAAAAAATCAAACTCAAAATAAAAAACATAAAAATAAAATTATAAAAATATAAAAAAATTAAAAATTACGAATTCTGTAAAATTTTGACAATTGTTTTTAAAAGTAGTATAATTAACATAGATTTAGCACATAGGAGGAGTAATTATGAGCAAATTAATGAATATAGATAAACAATTAGAAAAAATAGCAAAAAAGTGGTATAAAAAAGAATACTATGGAAATCAAATTGCAAAAACTACAGATAAAGAAATGAGAAGAGAATTCCAAAAAGGAATAGAAGAGGAATTCAAAAAAAATAAAAAAGTAATAATAAAAGAATATTTAGAAAAACATCCAAAAATAAAAAAAGACTATGAAATAAAAAAAGCAAGAATAAAAAAGTTAAAAGTAATGGCAGGAATGGGAATGCTATCAGTAGCTGTTTTAGGAGGCACATATACAATAAGCAACGCATATAAACAAGAACCAGTTACAATAGAAACACAAGATCATTCATATGATAAAAACATAGAAGAAAATTTAGAAAAAGATTCATATGATGAATTATTCGAAAAAATAGACAGCAAAATAAAAGAAAATGATAGAGATGAAGCAATAACGGAATTTACAAAAGAAAAAATGGTAGAAGCATATAATAAGGAACATAAAGAAAATCCAATAACTGCAGAACAACTAGAATACTATCATTTAAACGAAACAGTAATTGCAAATAAAGATAATTTTAATAATGATATATCATATGAAAGAACATCTCAAACGCAAAATGAAAAACTACAAAGCAACCAAGAATTAAAGAAAATACAAAATGGTCTATATGAATTTAAAATAGACGGAAAAACAGTTGCTGTATATGATGCAACAGGAGTAGAAATAAAAGATAATAGCATAGAAAATAAAGAAGATTTTAAAGACTGCTTAGAAATAATAAAACAATCAGAAAAATTACAAAATGTATATAAATATATGCACAATGAAAATGATGTAAAAAAAGAACAAAAAGTATATAAAGAAACAGCAGAAAAACTTATAGTTCAAAAAGAACAAGAACAAAAACAAGAATTAAATAGATAAAACTATACAGAAATTAACAAAATCAAATATAAAACAATTAAAATTATAAAGATAAGAAAATAGATAAAAATAAAACAATAAAAATAGCAAATGTGATAAAGCATTTGCTATTTTTATGTATAGGTCTTGTATTTTCTGCTATTTTGCGATAGAATATACAAAAATATTACGGAAAAAATAAATAAAAAGAAAATAAATAAAAAAATATATCAAAAGTTGTAAAAAACTTTTTAAATTTCATACTTAAATATGACAAAAAATACAGGACAGCTGTATTAAAATAACTAAAGAAAAAAGAATTAAAAGTATGAGGTGGTAAGGATGTTTCAAAATATAGAGAGAAATATTGACGAAAGTCAAAACGAATACGAAGAAGTAACTAAAAAAGAAAAAATAAAAGAATTAGTAAATAGAGTATTTTCAAAACAAAAAATATTATTATATATAGTATCTTTTATGGTATCACTAGTATCATTTGGTATAAATAAAGATCTAGCACCATTTGGAATAGCAATGCTTTCAGCAATACTAGCAAATGGAGTTCCAGTAGGGATACCTCTTGTAATAATAGGAATAGCAAACACGATAGCATTCGGAGGAGAAAGCACATTAAATTATGTACTAATAGCATTAATGTTATTATTTAGTATATTAATAAAACCTCCAAAATATGCAGAAGAAAACAACGAGAAAAGAAGAATAGGAATAAGAGTATTTTTATCTTGCCTAATAATAGGGCTTATAAAATTAATATTTATAAAAGAATTTGTAATATATGACATACTAATAACAATAATGAATAGTGTATGCGTGTTTATATTTTACAAAATATTCTCAAACGCAATTCCAGTAATACAAGGAATAGGAGAGCAAAGAGCATACTCAATAGAAGAAGTAATGGGGACAAGCTTATTACTTGCAATTGCAGTATCATGCATAGGAAATTTTGTAGTATTTGGATATTCAGTAAAAAATATATTATGCATATTAATAGTACTAGTAATGGGCTGGAAAAATGGAATATTAGTAGGAGCAACAACAGGAGTAACAGTAGGTACAGTTTTAGGAATAATAGGTACTGGAGATATAGGAATGGTATCATCATATGCACTATCTGGAATGATAGCAGGAATATTCAGCAAATTTGGAAAAATTGGAGTAATAATAGGTTTCATTTTAGGAAATATAGCACTTTCATATGTTGCAAATGGAAACACGCAAGACCTAATAAATGCACACGAAATACTAATTGCGGCATTAGGACTACTTGCAATACCTAAAAAAATGAAAATAGATATAGAACAAATAAATCCTTCTATAAAACTACTTCCAGAAACAACAGGAAAGAACTTAGAAGAAAATAAAGATACGATATTTAAATTAGAAGCAATGTCAGAAACAATATCAGAAATTGCAAAAAGCTATAAAGAAGCAGCAGCTACAATAGTAGATGAAGAAGAGCTAAAAGAGCAAGAAAAAGAAAACTATAAAATATTCGAAAAAGAACTACAAAGCAATTTAGAAGGACTAGAAGAAAATATATTATTTGACGATATATATTCACCAGAAGATAATTTAGTTGAAGATATCTTCATGAAACTATTGGAAAGTGAAATAATAGTAGATAAAGACCTAATAGACATTTTAGCAAAACATAACAATTACATCATAATGAATGAAGAAATAAAAGACGACATTTCACAAATAATAAAAGTAATAAATAATTCATATAGAGTAAGTAAACTAAACTTTATATGGAAGAAAAAATTAGACGAAAACAAAAAAGCAGTATCAAACCAATTAGAAGAAGTATCTAAGGCAATAGGAAAACTAGCAGAAGATATAGAAAAGCCAGAAGAAGATGAATACGAAGACAAAAAACAAGAAATAAAAAATTTACTAAAAGAAATAGATATAGAAATAAAAGACATAAACATAAAAAAAGAGCAAACAGGAAGAACGGTAGTAAACTTATACACAGAAATATGTGAAAATGTGGAAAAGCCAAAATGCAATATCAAAAAAATGTCACGAATTTTAACAAAATCATTAGGACAAAAGATGATACTACAAAAACAAAAATGTGGAATAAGAGAGAAAACAGACAAATGCATATATACATTTGTAACAGAAGATAAAATGCAAATACAAGTAGGAGTTGCAAGAATTACTAAAGCAGACTCAATAGTATCAGGAGACAGTAGTATACAAACAAAACTAGAAGACGGAAAATACCTACTTGCAATAAGTGACGGAATGGGTTCAGGAAAAGAAGCAAAAAGAAGTAGCAACATGGCAATAGCAATGTTAGATAAATTACTATCATCAGGATTTGATAGAGACACATCATTAAGATTAATAAACTCAACATTAGCTAGCATAAACGAAGAAGACATGTATGCAACACTAGATATAGGAATATTTGATTTATATAGCGAAAAACTAGAATTCATAAAAAATGGTGCATGTCCTACATATGTAAAAAATAGGAAAAATGTACAAGTATTAAAATCTCTATCATTACCAACAGGAATATTAAATGATATAGACTTAGTAGTATATGATAAAGACTTACAAGATGGAGACATACTTGTAATGTGCAGTGATGGAATACTAGAATCTTCAGAAGAATATACAAATAAAGAACTATGGGTAAAATTCTTATTAGAAGATATCGAAACAGACGATGCACAAAAGATTGCAGACATAATACTTCAAGAAGCAATAGACAACAACTATGGAAGACCAAAAGATGATATGACAGTTATGGTAGCAAAAATTAAGAAAAGAGAAGTTAAATAAATAGTTTAAATAATATTAGAAGCATCTAATTTAGATGCTTCTTTTTATGATATATCTAAGATTCAGAAGCTTGCAATAAGATTTTAATCTAGTGCTTGCAAATAATTGTTAATAGCAAATAGAAAAGCATTAAAAAATATTGACTTAAAAGATATTTAATAGTAAAATGAGTACAAAATAAGTAGTAACTAATAAACATAATTAAGAAAAAATAAAACTAATAAAGTGAAGAAAATGAGATATTAAAAACAAAATGAATAGTTTACAAAATAAAAGCAAAAACTAGTACAAAAGAGGAGAAAAAGAAAAATGAAACAAAGTAAAGAAAGAATAAAAAATTCAAAAGCAATAACATTAATTTCTTTAGTAATAACAATAATAGTATTAATAATATTAGCAGGAGTTACAATAAGCTTAACAATAGGAGAAAATGGAATAATAACAAGAGCAAAAGAAGCAAAAAATTTATATATAAATGCACAAGAGGAAGAACAGATAAGAATAAATGCACTTGAAAAAGAGATGAATTCAATAAGTGAAGATATAAAAATAGAAGAAATAATGTTAAATAAAAATGAAACAGAAATATTAGCCGAAAATACAGAAACGCTAATAGCAACAATAAAGCCAAGTAATGCAAGTAACAAGAAAATAACATGGGCAAGCAGTGATAGTGAAGTAGCAACAGTAGACGACTATGGAAAAATAACTGCAAAAAAAGAAGGAACAACAGTAATAACAGCAAAGACAAATGATGGAAGCAATAAACAAGCAACATGCACAGTAACCGTAAAAAGAACATTATCATCACAAATAACATCAACAAACTATGGAGATAAAGTAAATTATAGTGCAAATGGAATAACAGATTGGAAAATATTCTATAAAGAAGGAAACGATGTATTTATAATAATGTCAGATTACTTAGAAGCAAGTAAGCTACCAACAACGTGTGGATTTACATTAGATGCTACCAGATTATATATGGCAATATGGCTTAATGCTCCTACATTAAATTCCAATTGGGAAAGCAATCGAACATTATTCAAAGCAACAAAATATACATTAAAAGAAAAAGGCAATTCAAAATGTGTATCTACACTGTTGAATACAGAAAATTGGGGAGATTTTGTTAATGAAAATTATGCGGATTTAGCAATAGGAGGGCCAACTTTCGAAATGTGGTGTGCAAGCTGGAATGAAAAAGGAAATTCAACAATAACACCAATTGCAAATGAAGGTGATTTTGGATATAAAATGAACGGATATGGGTTAAATGACCAATACTACATTTCAAATAAGTTAGACATGAGTGATGAACTATATTTCCCATATAAAGGTATTTATAATAAAAGTTATGGATATTGGCTTGCTTCTCCATCAGCAAAGGAAGAAAAAGCAATACTAGGAATAGATTATAGAAATTCAATAGGCCAAAATGGGTATGATAACCAAAATTATTCGGTAAGACCATTAGTACATTTAAAAACAACAGTTACAGCAACGCAAGACTCAAATGGCATTTGGCAACTAAAATAATAAAGATAAAAGATGTATGAAGACAAGTTAAATTATGTAAAAAGATTACTACAAAAAGAAATAAAAAATATTGTTAAAAAGTAAGTACTCTTATAAAATCATAAAAGAATATAAAATATAAACAAAAGAAGGGGAAAGTTATGAATAAAAACAAATTAAAAAGCGAAAAAGCAATAACACTAATAGCACTAGTAGTAACAATAGTAGTATTAATAATTTTAGCAGGAGTAGCAATAAATGTAACATTAGGAGAAAATGGAATAATAAACAGATCACAATATGCAAAAGAACAAAATATAATAGAACAATACAGGGAAAAAATAGAACTTGTAAAATTTGAAACCATATTAAAATACAATAACAATATTGTACTTGAAAATTTAAAAAATGAATTTGAGAGTGATACACAAAAACTTTGGATTAATGCTGTGACTGTAATAGTAGATAACGGAATAGAAAAAATTAAACTAACAACAAAGGATGGCTATATTTTTTATGTTACTGGAAATACAACAGAATACAAGGAAAAAGGAAAAGTTATTGAGAAAATAACAGCAAAAGAGTTATCATACACACCAGAGAATGCTAATTGGAAAGTAGATAATGTAAAAGAAGCATTGGATTATTTATTAAATAATTAAAACAAAAGAAAGGAAAAATTGACAATGAAGTTTGTAAAGAAAAATATAAAATTAATTATAGGTCTAATAATTGGAATTATAATGACAAGTGGAATAAGTGTGTATGCTACATATAAATATTTCGCATCAGAGGTAAAATATACAGATGACAAAAGTGTCTCACAGGCATTAGATGAGTTATATGCAAATAAATCTGATGTATCAGAACTAAACGCTTTAAAAAATATACTTAATCAGACAAATGCAACTGAAAACGATGTTATTAATGGTAAAATTGCATATAGCAATGGAGAACTGATTAATGGTAAACTTAAATTAGAAAAAAATTGGACATTAGTAATTTCATATAAAATTTACTTAGGATGGAATGGAAACACAGGATATGGATACACTCCGGGAACTATTACAATTACAAATAAAGATGGAAATAGGACAATAGTAAATAGTGGAGGAAATTTAGCAAGTGGTACCGCACAATGGAATGGAAACTATTATATAAATACACATATTACTGATGTTACAATTGAATCATTTACAATAGATGAATAAAAATTGCAACTTCTAAACTTTTATGTTAAATTAGTAAAAAAATATGTTAAAGCTCAATTGAGTCAGTCAAGATAATATGGCTTTTAAATTTACTGCTTTTTTCTAGTCAATTATTGTAATTTATGCATTTGTGTGATATAGTAAAGAAAAAATAAAATAGGGAGAAACATAAATGAGTAGAGGAAAAAGATATGATAACGAACCAAAGCTAAATATGAAAAAAGTAGTAGCCGTAATAGTTGCAATACTTGTTATAATAATGTTTGTAATAGGAATAAAAGAACTATTAAAAGGCGATAAAAATATAAAAGAAAAAGTATTCCCAACAGGATATTACACAATATATGAAAACGGGAAATGGGGAGTAATAGATACAAAGCAAAACGTTGTAATAAAACCAAGTTATGATGAAATGATAATAGTACCAGATAATACAAAACCAGTGTTTATTTGTACTACAAATGTAGATTACGAGAATAATACATTTGAAACACAAGCACTAGACAACAAAAACAATAAATTATTTACAAATTACAATAAAGTAGAAGTAATTTATAATAACGACAAATCAAACAATTTATGGTATGAAAGTGGAATGTTAAAAGTTCAAAAAGACGGAAAATATGGACTAATAAACTTAGACGGTAAAGAACTTCTTCCATGTGAACATGACGAAATAAAAGCACTAACAGGAACCAAAGGTGTAGTAATAACAATAAAAGATGGAAAACAAGGTCTAGTAGATGCTTTAGGAAATATTATTATAAATAATGAATATGCAGAAATATCATCATTAACAGATAAATTTTCAGATGGATTCATAGTAAAAGCTGAAAATGGAAAATACGGAGTAATAAACTACAATAAAACAGTAGCATTAGAAACAAAATATAATGAGATTAAAAATGTATATGGAAATAATAGTTATGTAGTAAAAGAGGAAAATACTTGGAAAATAGTAAATAACGAAGGAAGTACATATTTAGAAGGAAAATTTGAAGATGTAAAACAAATAAATGGTTCGAATGTTATAGTTAAAAACAACGGTAAATATGGAGTTTTAACATTAGCAGGAGAAACAAAAATAGAGCCACAATATGAAGATTTAACATTTGCATATACAGACACATATATAGCAAAAAATAATGGAAAATATGGAATAATTTCAATAAACAATGAAGTAAAATTACCAATAGAATATACATATATAGAATATGTGTCAGAGGCTGACTTTATAAGAGCTCAAAAAGAAAATTCAGAAACAGATATATTATCAAGAGATTTACAAGTAAAGGCATCAGGAATAATATCTGAAATAAATACAGATAAAAATTACATTAGAGTAAGAGTCGGAAATGAATATAAATACTATAACTTTAAGCTAGAAGAAAAAGAAAGCAAAGAAGTATTAAATAGTACATTATATTTAAGCAAAAAAGATGGAAAATATGGATATGTAAATGAAAAAGGAATAGTTGTAGTAGATTATATATATGATGATGCAACAGAGCAAAATAAATATGGATATGCTTCAGTAAAAAAAGACGGAAAATGGGGAGCAATAGATAAAAAAGGTAAAGTAATTGTAGAACCAACATATACTATGGAAAATAACCTAGTAGTAGATTTTATTGGAGAATATCACTTAGCAGAAGATATAAATGCAAATTATTATACAAAATAGATTAATACAAAATAAACAACAAAAGGCGTATCTATAGAATACGCCTTTAAAAATAGAAAAGAGGAAAAAATGAATATTAAGTGTGGAACAGACATAATAGAAGTTGAAAGAATAAAAGAAAGTATAGAAGGAAATGTAGGAGAAAAATTTTTAAAAAAAGTATATACTCAAAACGAAATAAATTATTGTGAAAGTAAAAGTATAACTAAATATGAACATTATGCAGCAAGATTTGCAGCAAAAGAGGCAGTATTTAAAGCAATATCACCTATATTGGAAGGAAAATATAATATAAACTGGACAGATATAGAAATATTAAATGATAGTGAAGGAAGACCATTTGCAAAAATAAACGAAGAGAAAGTAAAAAATATTCAAATAGATATTAGTATGTCACACATAAAAGAGTATGCAACAGCAAATTGTGTTGTAATTTTTTCAAAATAAATTAGAAAAGTATAATAACAAAGGATTATAGGAACTTTTTAAAAACCTAAATATATTATAAAAGGAGAAATAATTATCTGAATACTAGATATATTATGAAAAAAATATGGAATTTTTTGATTCACATTCGCATTATAATGATGAAAAATTTAATGAAGATAGAGAAAATATTATAGAAGAAACATATAAAAATGGAGTAACAAAATTTATATGTGCAGGTTATAATATAGAATCTTCTGAATTAAGTATAGAAATAGCAAATAAACATGACTTTATATATTCAATAGTAGGAATATCTCCTAATGATGTACCACAAACACAAGAAGAAATAAGTGGAATGTTAGAAAAAATTGAGAATATAATAAAGAAATATAGTAATAAAAAAATAGTAGCGATAGGAGAAATAGGTTTAGACTATTATTGGAACAAAGAAAATAAAGAAATACAAAAAGAAGTATTTATAAAACAAATAGAATTAGCAAATAAATATAATCTACCAATAGTAATACATACAAGAGAGGCAGTAGATGATACCCTAAAAATACTAAGAGAAAATACAGTAAACAACAAAGGTGTATTTCATTGTTGCCCACAAAATAGAGAACTTGTAAAACAAGGATTAGACTTAGGATTTTATATATCATTTGCAGGGCCAATAACATTTAAAAATTCTAAAAATGCAGAAGAAATAGTAAATATGGTACCACTAGAAAAAACATTAATAGAAACAGATAGTCCATATTTATCACCAGAACCTAAAAGAGGCACACGAAACGACAGTAGAAATGTAAAACTTATCGCAGAAAAAATATCATACTTTAAAGGAATAGAACTAGAAGAAGTTGCAAAAAAAACATATGAAAATGCGATGAAAATTTTCAAAATTAAATAAAAAATAAAAAATTTATTCATAAAAATAGTACAAGCCACATATAATGTAATAGACGCATTTTGTGGATTTTATACAATAAATGAAATTATGTAAAATTTATAAAAGCATTGAAATGCAAGCATCTTACAAAAATGTAATAAATTTGACATATTTTTGTAGAAATGTTATAATTTAATTGTTGCATAAATAGGAGGTATATTTTATGAACAAAAACGATAAAGCATCTGTATCAGTAATAAAAATATTGATAATAAGCTTAATCCTTATATCTATAACAAGTGTAGGTGTTATGGCTACAAATGCTAAATTAACAAACGTCAAAATAGTTCTTTCAAGTAACTATGAAATGACAGTAATAACAGCAAAAACAAAAGTATCAGAAATACTTGAAGA
Organism: uncultured Clostridia bacterium; assembly: GCA_934154515.1. Lineage (GTDB taxonomy): Bacteria > Bacillota > Clostridia > TANB77 > CAG-508 > UMGS1663. Next base: position 5,485 of record CAKPGD010000001.1, on the reverse strand, counting down.
AAATCATATAACAGTGTTAGAAGATGAAGTAGTTGTTCCAAATATGAGTTCAGAAATTTCAGACAATAAAACAATAAAAATAATGAAATCATCTGAATTAAAACAAGAAGTTGCAGAAGCAGAAGAAAGTGTTACAACAGAAGAAATCTTATCTGGATATAATAGTGTTACAGAAAAAATAGTAACAGAGCAAGTAGTAATACCATATGAAACAATAACAAAAGAAGCAACAGGAGAAGGAACAAGACAAAATAAAGTAGTAAGAAATGGTGTAAACGGTTTAAAAGAAGTAACTTATAAAGTAAGATATCAAAATGAAGTAGAAATAGAAAAAATAGAATTATCTTCAAGAGTTATAAAAGAACCAGTAAACAAAATAGTAGAAGTAAAAACAGTACAAGTTACATCAAGATCTTTAGATAGAGTTGCAACAACAAATCCTGCACTTACAGCTTCAACTACACTTGCAAAATCTGTACAAGGAATTACACCAACAGTTAGAAACTTAAATACATCAGCATATTGTGCATGTATGAAATGTTGTGGAAAAACAAACGGAATTACATCTTCAGGAGCTAAAGCTTCAGCTTGGTATACAGTAGCAGCAGGTAGTGGTTATAAAATAGGAACAGTAATTTATATTCCAGCATTAGCAGATAAACCAAATGGAGGATGGTTCGTAGTACAAGATAGAGGTGGAGCAATATCAAACAGTAAGTTAGATATTTACATGAATTCACACTCAAGTGCATTACAATATGGTAGAAAAACTTTAGAAGCATATATTTATGAATTTTAATAAATTAAAAACAAGTTATTCAAAAAAACGAATAGCTTGTTTTTACATTACAAAATAAGTGGTATAATAATAAATAAGTGAGGTGCGTATGAAAAAGATATTATTAAAAATAGAAGGAATGACATGTAGTGCATGTTCAGTAGGATTAGAAAAATTCTTAAAAAAACAAGAAGGAATAGAAGAAGTAAGTGTAAACTTAATAATGAATAATGCTCATATAGCTTATGACGAAAATAAACTAAATAAAGAGCAAATAGAAAGATATATAGCAAAAGCAGGTTTTAAAAGCTTAGGAATAGATAATATGCAAAAAGAAGAAAAGAAAAAGAAAGGGCAAAAATATAAATTAATAGAAATAACAGTAATTTCTCTTATAATATTGTATATATCAATGGCACATATGGTAGGACTTCCAGAAATTCCATATTTAGATATGATGAACCATACACTAAACTATACAATTAGCTTATTTGTACTAACATTAATAGTGTTAGTTATGGGAATGCACATACTAAAAAATGGATATAAAAATTTAATTCATAAAACTCCCAATATGGATACATTAGTAACAATAGGCGTTTTAGCAAGCTTTATATACAGTGTATATGGAACTATAAGAATATTAAGAGGAGAAACTGCATATGTTCATAACTTATATTATGAATCAGCAGCAATAGTTATATTCTTTATAGAAATAGGAAAATATATAGAAGGAAGAAATAAAGAAAAAACAAAAGAAGCATTGCAAGAATTAATGAGTATTACTCCAAGTTCAGCAACAATAATAAGAAATGGAAAAGAAACACAAGTAACATTAGATGAAATAAAAAAGAAAGATATTGTTGTATGTAAGCCAGGAGAAAAAATAGCAGTAGATGGAACAATAATAGAAGGAAAAACTCATACAAATGAATCTTTTATAACAGGAGAAAGTGTACCAAATAAAAAAGAAATAGGTTCAAAAGTAATAGCAGGAAGTATCAATTATGAAGGAACAATAAAATATGAAGCAGAAAAAATAGGAAAAGAGTCAACAGTTTCAGAAATAGTAAGACTTGTATATGAAACAAATAATACAAAAGCACCAATAGCCAAAATAGCAGATAAAATAAGTGGATATTTCGTGCCAGTAGTAATGTTAATTGCTTTAATAGCATCTATAATATGGCTAATAATTACAAAAAACGTAGCATTTGCAATAAACATATTAGTAACAGTATTAGTAGTTGCATGCCCTTGCAGTCTAGGTTTAGCAACACCTCTTGCAATAGTAATAGCTTCTGGAAATGCAAGTAAAAAAGGAATATTAATAAAAAATAGTGAAGCACTAGAAAATGCTCACAAAATAAAAACAATATGTTTTGATAAAACAGGAACATTAACAGAAGGAAAACTTACAATCTCAAAAATATACAACTACACTAAAAAAGAAGAAAGTGAAATAATAACAAAAATAGCGAGCATAGAAAGCAAATCTGAACACCCAATAGCAAGAGCAATTGTAGAATATAGTAAAAACAATAAATTAGAACTAGAAGAAGTACAAGAATTTAAAGCAATAGCAGGTTATGGTGTTGAAGCAAAAATAGAAAATGACGAATATCTAATAGGAAACCGAAAACTAATGGAAGAAAATAATATTACTATACAAAATAAAGAACACGAAGAAGAACTAGTAAATAACGGAAACAGTATATTATTTGTAGCAGAAAATAAAAAATTAATTGCATTAATAGGAGTAAAAGACACAATAAAAACAAATACAATAGATGTGATAAATAAATTAAAATCGAAAAATATAGAAATAGTAATGCTTACAGGAGATAACGAAAAAACAGCAAAACACATTGCAAAAGAAATAGGAATAGAAAAAGTAATAGCCAATGTACTTCCAAAAGAGAAAGCAGAAAAAATAAAAGAATTAAAGAAAAACGGAATAATTGCAATGTGTGGAGATGGAATAAATGACAGCGTAAGCCTAGTAACAGCAGATATAGGAATATCAATTTCAAGTGGAACAGACATTGCAATGGACAGTAGCAGTATTGTTCTTATGAACGATAATTTAGAAAAAATAATAGATTTAATAGAAATAAGCAATAAAACAATTAGAAATATAAAGCAAAATCTATTTTGGGCATTCTTCTACAACATTTGCATGATACCAATAGCATGTGGAATATTAATACCATTAAATATAAAAATGAATCCAATGATAGCTGCATTTGCAATGACAATAAGCAGTCTAACAGTGGTACTAAATGCATTAAGATTAAGACGTTAGAATTCAAGCTATGAAATGTTAGCCTTGACAAACAAATAAAAAGAGAGTATAATGTTAACCGTAGTTAACAAAAAATGTATAATAAGTAAATAAAAGGAGAAAAATTAATGATAAGTAGTTCTTTAGAAGAGTATTTAAAAACAATATATATATTAAAAAGTCAAGGTGAAGAAATAAGAGTAACATCAATTGCTGAAAAAATGAAATGCACAAAACCAAGTGTAAATAAGGCAATAAGAAATTTAAAAGCTAAAGAACTTGTAGACTATGAAGTATATGGAGATATAAAAATAACTGAAAAAGGAGAAGAACTAGCAAAAAAAATATTAGAAGCCTATGATATAACTTATATATTTTTAACAGAAATACTTAGAGTAAAAAAAGAAAAAGCAGAAGAAGAAGCCATAAAAATGAAATCAATCTTAGATGATGAGACATTGAATAAGCTTACTAAATACGTACATAAAACACTAGGACTTAATGAACTAAACTGTAACTATGACATCAACAAAAGTCAATGCAGAGAATGTAAAAGAAAAAAATTAATAATAAAAAAATAGAGAAACCGCAAAAAATATCAGTACGTTTAAAATAAATGTAAAGAATAAACATGAAAATAAAATTTTGAAAGGAAAAAGTAAAAATGAGCGATACATTATTAGAAATAAAAAATTTATATGTAAATGCAGAAGATAAAGAAATATTAAAAGGCTTAAACTTAAAAATAAATAAAGGCGAAATACATGTAATAATGGGACCAAATGGTTCTGGTAAAACTACAACTGCAAATGCAATATTAAATAATCCAGAATACACAAAAACAAATGGAACAATTAATTTTGAAGGAGAAGATATAACAAATTTAAAAACAGACGAAATAGCAAGAAAAGGTATTTTTATGTCTTTCCAATTACCAGAAGAAATACCAGGAGTTTCTGTTACAAACTTTTTGAAATATGCTAAAAATAAAATTACTGGTGAGCCTGTAAAAATATTTAAATTTAAAGATGAACTTGCAAAATATATGGAAGAACTAAACATGAATCCAAAGAATATGGAAAGAAGCTTAAATGTAGGTTTTTCTGGTGGAGAAAAAAAGAAAAACGAAATATTACAAATGCTTGTATTAAATCCAACACTTGCAATTTTAGATGAAACAGATTCAGGGCTTGATGTAGATGCAATAAAGACTGTTTCAAAAGGAATAGAAATGTTTAAAAATGAAAATAATGCAGTTTTAATTATTACTCATAATACTAAAATATTACACAGTTTAAAGGTGGATTATGTACATGTTTTAGTAAATGGAAAAATTGTTAAAACAGGTAGACAAGAATTGGCAACAGAAATTGAAGAAAACGGATATACACAATATAAATAAAAAATAACTTTCCAACTAAGGAAAGTTAAAGAACTAACTGTGATAAGGCATATATTACTATTCCTATTGCGACAACAATACAAATTAAAGCTAGTAACCGAGTAGACTTCTTATTGCCTTTAGCTAGTAATGGTGCATATGCTATAATTACCAAAGTACAACCAAAAATAAAGAATAATATAACCAAAATATTGAGTATAGTATTATTCATAAGCATACCTCCATAGGTTATAAAAAAATTTAAGTATCGAATTAATTATAGCAGCATTTAAGAAAAATGTCAATATTGAAAGGAATTATTCAAAATGAGTAAAACAAGTTTAGAAGAAATAAATAGAAATATTTATGATATAAAAAATAAAGATGAATATGACTTTAAAATAAAAAAAGGTTTAACACCAGAAATTATAGAAGAAATATCAAAACAAAAAAATGATCCAGATTGGATGAAAGAATTTAGACTAAAAGCATTAGAAGTATATAATAAATTAGAAATGCCAACATGGGGACCAGATATTTCAGAATTAAATATGGATGAGATTGCAACATATGTGCGTCCAAAAACAAAATTAAATAGTTCATGGGAAAATGTACCAGAAGATATAAAAAATACTTTTGATAAATTAGGAATTCCAGAAGCAGAAAAAACATCTTTAGCAGGAGTTGGAGCTCAATACGATTCAGAAGTAGTTTACCATAGCATGAAAGAAGACCTTATAAAACAAGGTGTAATTTATACAGATATGGAAACAGCAGTAAGAGAATATCCGGATTTAGTAAAAGAACATTTTATGAAATGTGTACCAGTTACAGACCACAAATTTGTAGCACTTCATGGAGCAGTGTGGTCAGGAGGTTCTTTTGTATATGTTCCAAAGGGAGTAAAAGTGGACATACCACTTCAATCATACTTTAGACTAAACTCACCAGAATCAGGACAATTCGAACATACTTTAATAATAGTAGATGAAGGAGCAAGTCTTCACTTTATAGAAGGATGTAGCGCACCAAAATACAACAA